>NZ_JAGXKC010000620.1:0-242 GCF_019091045.1 Stenotrophomonas sp. GbtcB23
GGCAACACGGCCGCCAGTTTTGCGCTTTCGGCTGTCGACTGCCGCGCCGCATCCTTGTTCCAGAACTGCCTGGATGCCGCCTGCGCACTCTAGATGCCATCACCGTACTCGGCGATGTTGGCGTACATCTCCAGGATCCGAGACCTCGGCCACAGCGTCTCGATCAGCAGCGTGCACCAGGCCTCCAGCCCCCTGCGGATCCAGCTGCGGTCCTGCCACAGGAACAGGATCCTGGCGACCTG
>NZ_JAGXKC010000621.1:0-242 GCF_019091045.1 Stenotrophomonas sp. GbtcB23
GGCACCGCGCTAATCGACGCGCGGGAAACCTTTGAGGATCGGGATACATGTCTGCGCATGGTCTCATTATTGATTGCTGGCGTGAGGGCGCCTGTGGTGGATGCAGAGACGCTTCGGGTGCTTAGATCATCGGCAGGCCACTGGGTAGTGGGAGAGGACTTTGTGCCTTAGACTTCGCGGCAAACCCAGCGATGTCTTGTCTTTCGCGCCTTGGCGATCCCCCTGCGCATTTGTGCAGATGC
>NZ_JAGXKC010000622.1:0-242 GCF_019091045.1 Stenotrophomonas sp. GbtcB23
GCGGCTTTCCGCGCGGCGGAGCTGAGCGCCCGGCCTCCCGCGCAGGAGGGCAAGCTGGCCACGTTGGGCATCGTGCCGACCGGGCTGGAGACCGGCTATGGCTACATCAAGGCCTCCGCGGGCGGTGCGGTGCGGGCGGTCGACCGGTTCGGGGAGAAACCCGATGCAGAGACCGCACGGCGGTACGACGAGTCGGGCGAGTGCTACTGGATCAGCGGCATGTTCCTGTTCAAGGCCTGCCG
>NZ_JAGXKC010000623.1:0-242 GCF_019091045.1 Stenotrophomonas sp. GbtcB23
TTCACCCGCACCCCGCAGGCGATCGCGCCGCATGTTGGCGAGGAACACTGCGCGCGAGTTGCGCATATGCCGTTCGATGACCACGACGGCCTTGTCGGGGTCGCCCTTTTCCACCGCTTCGATCAATTCCCAGTGCTCGTTGCTCGAGCGCCGCATGTGAGCGAGTGTGAGCGGATTCTTGCGCGACGAGGCCCGCAGCCAGCCATTGTGCTGCTTCATGATCCGCACTGCCTCGACATTGA
>NZ_JAGXKC010000624.1:0-242 GCF_019091045.1 Stenotrophomonas sp. GbtcB23
ACTACGCTTCGATCATCCACCCCCGCCAGTACCACGACCGGCTGGCTACGCTGGAACTCGTGCGCGAGGCCGGGCTGAAGACCTGCTGCGGCGGCATCGCCGGCATGGGCGAACCCCGCGCGCACCGCGCCGGGCTGCTGCTGGCGCTGGCCACCCTGCCGGCGCACCCCGATTCGGTGCCGATCTACTGGTTGGTGCAGGTGGCGGGCACGCCGTTGCATGGCAGTGCCGACCTGGTCCCG
>NZ_JAGXKC010000625.1:0-242 GCF_019091045.1 Stenotrophomonas sp. GbtcB23
AGCGCACCCGGACCAGCCCGTGCCCGCGATGGGCGAGACGGCGCCTGCGGTGTTCAGGCCTTCCAGCGATGCCACCGGCTGGGACCTGGTGACGACGCGTGGCGAAATACGTATCGCGGTGGATCCGGTGCTGCGCATGGGCGCACTGACCATGGTGCGCGCTGCCGTTCGTGCAGGCACGGGCGCGGCGATGCTGCCCTTCTCACTGGTTGCCGACTATCTCAGGGAGGGCGCATTGGTGT
>NZ_JAGXKC010000626.1:0-242 GCF_019091045.1 Stenotrophomonas sp. GbtcB23
AATTGAAGGTCAATAGGTTGCGAATGGCGTCGGAGCTGATGGGTGTCATTCATCTTGGGCATAGCCATGTTCCTGAAACGCGTGGTCACCTCGAAGCGTGGAACAAGCGGATGGAAGAAGCGGTGGTCCGAAAGCTGCCAGGCGGGTTCCGGCCGGCGGGCGAGCTGACCGATGCGACCAAAACGAATGGCTACAAATTCGAGAACTTCCCAATGCAGCCCACGGCACTCGAAGATCTCATG
>NZ_JAGXKC010000627.1:0-242 GCF_019091045.1 Stenotrophomonas sp. GbtcB23
ACCTGGCCGAAATGACCGGATATGCCGCGAAGCAGACGCCCATCGGAAACAATGCCGCCGCCGAGACCGGTGGAGACGGTCATGAAGACGAGATCAGAGCGATCATCGGTGGCTTTGAATTCGCCCCAAGCAGCGGCCTGCGCGGCGTCGGCGACGACGTCGGGGGCGCCCATCAGTTCGGCAGCGCGGGCTTCCAGAGGAAACTCGCCTTCGAGGCCAAGTGTCGCCCTGCTCATCGCTCG
>NZ_JAGXKC010000628.1:0-242 GCF_019091045.1 Stenotrophomonas sp. GbtcB23
CTCTTCTCTTGCGTGATTGTAGTAGATATCCTTGTAAATCAGGTTTTCGCCGCGTCTTGCGCTCAGAGTTTCGGTCGTCAGCCGCATGCTTTGGCCCTTCTTCAAGGGTTTCATTACCCCGACCCAAAAAATTGTTCGAGATGGGGCTTCAAGTGTCTGGACACCCTTCTTAGAAATTATCTATAAGCACTGCAACCACGCCAGCGGCCGGCGTGATTTCCACCTTGCGCCGAACCTGAAGA
>NZ_JAGXKC010000629.1:0-241 GCF_019091045.1 Stenotrophomonas sp. GbtcB23
TCCCGGCGCGCCCTCTATTCCCGCCACGCCGCACTGCGGATCGCCCTCCCTACCCTGCGCGGGCGCCCGCAGGACGTGCCGATGCTGCTGGAGCACTTCTTCCAGCAGTTGGGCCAGCGCCCTTCGCCGCTGGAGGCGGCCGCCACCGAGCGCCTGTGCGGGTATGCCTGGCCGGGCAACGTGCGCGAACTTCGCAACCTGGTTGACGGCGCGCGCATCCCGCGGCGGATGGCCCAGGGGG
>NZ_JAGXKC010000063.1:0-12212 GCF_019091045.1 Stenotrophomonas sp. GbtcB23
TAAGGGATCGCAGCTTCTCGTCGGCCAGGTCAGTAAAGAACCGGGTCCGGGCATCCACCGGCACTGCCATGCCTGGTACTGCGCTGACCAACACCGCGTGTTCATTGGGACGGCGGACCACTTCGATATGGCAGGCACCGGAAAGCCGATGGGCCGCCCGGATCACCTCTTCAAAGGTGTAAACAGCGCTGTCGACGACAAATTCTGAGCTATCCATTGCCCATCCCCTGTTGGATAGGAGGACTTTGCTCTTCGATGGAGCCTCTGGCAAGCCTCGAGACGCCTGCCTCAACATCGGGTGGCTGGAGCCTCGATGCCGACCCAAGCCACCCAGTGCCGAATATTTAGCCTGGCAATTGCTTGATTTCAGACAGTTTTTGCAACTGCTGGAGGTGATCGGGCCGTCGCTTGGCCAGCCAGCGAACGACGGCCGGGTTGTTAAGCAAGGCACTTCCCACGTGGGTTTTGATGATTTCCAGTTGGAGGCTTGCCGGGCCAAATCCCTCCTGTAGCGTCTCGGTATCGGCCTGCAATGCAGCCAGCTCCTGTTCCAGGCGCTTCAGTGCCTCGCTCGGTGTGGCATCTGTCTTTCTTTGGGCGGCTTCCGGGACCAGCTGGTCCGGGGAGCTGTTGCGTAGGAGGGCTACTGCCAGTCGAGTCGAGTAGGTGTTGAGATTCACCATGGTTTGCGCCGCATCGATCTGCCGCATCGGCTTCATCTGTTTAAGCACGTTGAACATCCCCGAGGTTGCCGGCTTCTCCGCCAACAGGACGATGGCTTCAGGGCAAATGCCGTCGAGGAGCCTGAACTTGGCCCGGATGGTGTTGACTGACAAGTCCAAGGCCTCGGCGAGCTGGGCAACCGATACCCCGCCCTCGGCGGCTTTCAGGATCATCTTGTGCGCCTGGATCACCGACAGGCTATTGACCCGCTTGTTGTAGGTGTAGCCCTCGTCGTCCGTGGAGATGAGGCACAGCGCCTTCGTAACGCCCAGATCTCTGAGCGCCTCTAGCCGCATATGACCATCCAGGACAAGAAAGCGGCCGGGTTGATCACGGTCCAAGGTAACGATGATCGGCTCAACGATGCCGATGGTCTCGATGGATTTTACGATTTGGCGATACTTCACAGAGGCCTTGGCGCCGGCAGGTAACGCGACGGCCGCTATGAGTAAGGAGAGATCCACGTCAACGCAGTTCTTCTCAAACGCTAGTCGTAACCCTGGTCCTTTGGCGCTCATCGGCGGGCTCCCTTTTCAGGGACGAGGTCCGCGAGAGGGCGGGGCACCGTCGTCAGCTTCTGCGCTTGAAGAAGCGCGACGAACTCCTCGTCGGCATATAGCTCCTTGAACACTTGCCGGGCAACCAGCAAGGATTGCTGCACATATTCGGACTTCATCTGGATGCGTTGGTGGGCCTCAACGTCGCGCTTATAGAGTTTGGCAAGCTCCTCGCGACCCATGGGCTTTCGCGAAGCGCCCTTCACAAAGTCATTTTTTGCCTGCTTGCCGCTCCGGCTCCGGTGTTCCAAGATCTGGCGAATGCGGAAAATCTGCTTCCCCCGGAGGTCACCTTTCTCATAGGCGTCTTGAAGAAGCTTCTGAGTCTCAACATCGGTCGCTCGAGCGATGCCTACAGCCAAGTGCAGGGGTATGTGTCCGGCTTCGGCAGCAGCGAGCAAGCGCTTCTCTCCTTTCTGCAGTAGCGTGGTCACATTGTTGACCCAGGACGGCGAGCACCCCAACTTCTCAGCGACCTGAGAATCCGAATAGCCGCGCTCCCGGAGCAGGCGCACATGTTCTAACGTTTCAGCGGCACGGGGGGTCCTTCGGGCGACGTTCTCCACGATGCTCATGACGTGCGCCGTGCTTTCATCCACTTCGATGACGAAGGCCGGGATTTGCCGATGCCCCAGAAGTCGGCAAGCTTCCATGCGTCCCTGACCGCAAACCAGCGCATAGGGTTGACCAGTTGGGCTGTCTGGCGTCTGGCGGACGGTGATTGGGCGCTTAAGGCCAATCTGCTCGATGCTCCGAACGATAGCCTTGTGGGCACGATCGTTGCGGGCGCGTGGGTTCGAGATTGCGATATCGTCGACTTCCAGCATCTCAACTTGCGATGAAGTCGAGTGATTGGACGGCGGGGACTTCTTCATGCGCTCTCCTTCAGCGGCGCTCGGCCGGCCAAGTGATAGAAGTTGTGGAGGTCGTCCGTGCGATACAGGTCCAGCCACAGCCCGTTGCTGTCCAGCTTCGGCAGCTCGGACTGACTAAAATCCAAGGAAGGGAAGACGTAGTAGTCGTAAGGGACTCGGTTATCAGCGCACAGTCGGGCGACGAGGGTTACGTCGGGCTGGAGGCCGTTCTCGAACCTCATCCGCCAGCGCATTGAGCCTGCGCGGGTTGGCTTGCATGGGGCCACTACGAGTGATGCAGTGAACTCGCCGTTGACCAGCAGCAGGCCGGTATTGCCGTGAGGCTGCACGTGGCCGCCAGCCGCTTCGATCTGCCGGCTCATGTTCGCAACGATGGTTGGGTGCATTGCCCGTAGAGCACGATTGATCTCTAGGTAGGCGTAGTCCCTGGCGGGCGTATAGCCAACAAGCCTGTAGGCGCGCAAAAGACTGCCGAAGCGGGAGCGAAACGCCGAGCTGGAGGGAAGGGCTTCTTCTTCGTCGATCATCAACCCAGACAGTGCCCCGTGCTTGGCCAGCAGCTGTCGAAGCATTCCTAAGAGCTGGTCGTCTTCGTAGTGCGAGGAGCGCTGGGCGATGATCTGCCGGACCTGGAAAAACTGCTCGGTCGGAACGAGGGCTGGGAAGGCTTCAGCTTTTCGCACCCATTCCTCCGGTGGGTTCTTCACATGCTGGGCTTTCAGCTTGAAAGAAGTCCGGTTGTAGACATTGTTCCCGATGTATTTCTCGTTGGTCAGGATCTGGTGGACGACCCCGCGCGACCAAGGCCTACCGGTCTCCGTGGCAACATTCTCTCGGTTGAGGATGGCCGCGATGACTCGCTCCGGGTTGCCATTGAGGAACAGCTCGTAGATGCGTCGGACGACAGAGAGCTCGTCCAGGGGGCCAGGCACAAGCACGACCCGGTCGGTCTGGATACTCTTATGCTGCCCCCGGGCCAGGAGCCCTTTGGGTTGGCGCTGTTCGTCCAGCAGTTGGCGCCTCAGGCCGTAACCGGCTGTCCCACCCTGACGATAGCCGTGTTGGACTATCGTGCAGGCACCGCGGAAGACCTTCACCGACAGCTCTCGGCTGTATTCGGCCGCCATGCCCCGTTTAAGGCCGATCATGATGGCGGAGGGCAGGGAACCGTCGTTCTGGAAGGGCTCCGCGCAGTAGACGATGGCTACGCCCCGCTTTTTGCATGCGTGGACGTAGCTCGCAGCTTCATCCGGATCAGGAAACCTACCCCAACGGCTCACGTCGTAGACCAAGATGAGCTCAAAATCCCGGCCGGGCCCTTGGACGTCGGTGAGCAGGCGTTGAAGTCCGGGTCGCCCCTTTAGGGTCAAGCCGCTCTTGCCAGCGTCCTCGTAGGTTCGGACGATCTCGATCCCGTGCGCCTTGGCGTATTCGGCGATGGCCGAAGCCTGGTTCTCAGTCGAGTAGCGCTGGTGCTCCGTCGACATGCGCACGTATTGCGCTGCGCGAAGGCCTCTGGCCCCGTTCTGTGCTTTGCTTACTTCCGTGTTCTTATCCGGGGACACAGAAACGTCTCAGTCAGGCCGATACATCCACCTGACGCTAGGCCGATGCCTTGACCATCACGTGACGGTCTGACGTTGGGCCTGAAGCAGATCATGTTCGTGAGGCTGCAACTGAATGCAGCTCTATATGGTTGTGGATTCCAGCCTCACCTCAGCTATTATCAGCAGGCCTGATAGCCTCACCTGAAGAGCCCTCCTGCGCCCACAGAGCCACCTTGGGGCAGCGCTTGCTCGCGCTCAACCCGTGGCCAGCACGTTGCGTGCGTAGCTCAGCCAGCCGTCCGCTTGGGGTGCCATTTTCTCGTCCGCAAGCTTGCCAATCGGACCATCCGCAGTTCGTAGCGCGCTCACCGAGCGAACGAGAGCGATGTTCTGTTCGATGTGCTCAAGCAGCTCGGTCGGGCGAGGATGTGACTTAAGCGACGCCATCAGAACCGCGTCCATCACTTGGACTTGTGCGAACAGGCTCAAGAACGTCGGGTCCTCGATAAGTTCCATTGTGCCCTCCTCGCGGGCCTTGTCGTTGGCATAGCCAGCGTAACGCAAGGAGGGAAACGGCTTCGATCCTGGAGTTCAATTAGCCCATTGCGCCGGTCATTCGCCGCTGGAATACGTGTTGCGGCAATGTTGCGAATTAGACGTTGCCTACGTGCCTTGACCGTTAGAGGCATTGCTGCACAAGGCTTTGCCTGCATATGATCTAGCTGCACCCTATCTGCTTCATCAGCGGGGTGTGTTCAGCGGGCTTCTGGGTCACGCGGGGTCCATCGGTGGCGGGGCCTTGGGCAGGCCGGACTCCACATTGTAGGGGAGGGTCGCACCTGCGGCTGCCGCCTCTGCCGAATTGGAGGTTGCGCCGACCTAAACGGTTAGCCGACTGAATGGTAGGGTCGGTCGCAAGACGACTGCCGATAGTGTGACCGCGGCCGGTAACGCATGACCTTCGAACCGAGAGACGCTTCCGTTTGCGCCCCATGCGCCACCGGGCGTTTCTCGTCTACGTGCGGTCGTTCGGGAATCGACCCTACCCATCGGGGCCCTTCGGCCAGCGAGGCTCAGCGATCGGCCAGCAGGATGCGGGGATGGGCCGCGAAGATCTCCATGACGATCTGGAAGTAGGTCTTGCCTTCGCCGGCATCGAGGGCCTCGAGCTGAGCGGTGATCGCGCGTACGTTGAAACTGGCTTCTGCATCCAGCTTCGTCTGCAGCCACGCGCGGGTGGCTCCCTCGCCGAGCGCGTTGCGGGAATGTTCGATGTCCCGCCAGATCAATGTCGCGCCTTCGTGTCCGGCCAGCACCCCATAGCCGCCGTACAGCATGTCATCCAGTGCATCCAGGCTGTGCCCGAGCTGCCAATCTTCGCCGGCCATGAAGACCCGGTTGATCTCGGCATAGAAGCTTGGGATGTCATTTACCGCGCTGCCTTGCAGCACCAGTACCAGTGGATCGGTGGTGGTCATTCAGTCCTGTCCCTCTGTATCTGGTCAACCCGACTCTAGCAGTGGCATCCCATCCGTCGAATCGCGGCGGCGTCGGGCATGTATATGGGAATTGCCAACGGTTATTTAAATGCGGCGATGCGACATGAAAGAGTGGACTTCTATTCACGAACCACTCCGGAGGCCGTTCTCCCATGTCCATCGCACGCTGCACGACGCCGTTCAAGGTAATCGGCACCACCGCATTGTCCGCCATGCTGCTGCTGGCCCCGCTGGTTTCCTCGGCCGAGGACCAGTCCTCGCCGCTGCGCACTTACCTGGCGGCCAAGCGCGAGGCCATCCAGGACCAGTCGGCCAAACCCGGTACGCCCACCGCGATCCACGCCAAAGTCACCGCCGAAAGCCGCTCCGGCGTACGTCGCCTGCGCATCGGGCCGACCGGCGAGTTCCAGTACATCAGCGACAGCGGCCGCAACTACGCCGGCTACAACCTCGGCGCCGGCTCCTGGGATTCGCTGGTCGGCACGCTGGCCAGCTCGGTGGCCGATGAGTACGTCGTGCAGGCGGCCGTGCAGGGCGTGCCGCTGGATGGCCTGGACGTCGTGTTCACCAGCATTCCCGAGCGCAAGAGCGAGACGCTGGCCTACCCCAACAACCTGTCCTATGTGGCCTACATCGATTCACCGGCCACCGACGCCCAGCTGCAGGCGCTCAAGCGCGCGGTGCATGAGAACTCCTCGGCCATCGACCTGGTTACCCGTCCGCAACAGGTCAGCCATGCCGATGTGGAGTACATCCACAGCGCGGCCGAGCGCGATCCGAAGTTGCCGCCGGGCCTGCGCGACTTCATCACCGAGGAGAAGCGCCCGGCGGTGCTGGCGCGACAGAAGCCGGGCGCCGCCAAGGCCAAGCCGGCCGAGCCGGAAACCCTGGTCGCCCGCGCCCATGTCGAGCCACGTACCGGCCTGCGCCGGGTGTTCCTGGGCAAGGACGGTTACCACCAGCAGCTGCACGACAGCGCCCCCGGCCTGCTCGGGTATGGCCTTGCCCCGACGGTGGAAGAACACCTGCTCGGCGTGACCGGTACCTGCCTGACCCACATCTTCGAAGTGCAGGCGGCCTCGCGCAACGTGCTGCTGGATTCGCTGGAGCTGACCGTGGATGGCCAGGTAAGCCCGCGCTTCGGCAGCAACGTGCGTTCGCCGGCGCGGTACAGCGACATCCGTTACAAGGTGCGGATTGAATCGCCGGCGTCGGAACAGGAGATCGATGCGCTGCGCCAGTCGGTCGAGGCAACGTGCCCGCTGTACAACCTGGTGAAGGACGAGCAGAAGCTGGAAGGCAGCATCGTGCGAGGCGCATATGCGGACGCTACGCGCTAAGCGCAGTCATCTGGCGCTTGCCCTGTGCACGCTGCTTGCCCCGACCGGAGCAGCGGAGGCCGTCGAGCCCGCAGAGGCGGCTGAAGAAGCAGCTGCGACAGGATCGCCTTCACAGGGTTCCAACGCGCGCACGCTGGACAAGGTCTCCGTACTCGGCTCGCAGATTGCCGGCGGCGGCGCGCAGGCGGCATTGCCGGTGGTCGCCGTGGATCGCGAGCAGATCGATGCCACCCTTGCCACCAACGGCAACGAGCTGTTCCGCAGCCTGCCGCAGTTTGGCGACGTGGCCATTACGGAGAAAGGCACCACCAACGCTGGCAGGAACTCCAACGTCGCACGCGGTGACGTGGGCTCCATCAACCTGCGCAACCTGGGCTCGAAGTACACGCTGCTGCTGGTCAATGGCCGCCGCACCGTGCAGCACCCGATCAGCAACAGCGGCGATGACACCACCTACAACGCCAACGCCATTCCGGTCTTCGGGCTGGAACGGGTCAACCTGCTGCTGGATGGCGCGGCCTCCATCTACGGTTCCGATGCCGTGGCCGGCGTAGTCGACCTGGTGATGCCGAGCAACCTGGCAGATGGCGGCGGCGTTCGCCTGAACTACGGCAAGGTGGCCGATGGGCACCGCGAGGAGGTATCGCTGGACGGGTACTTCGGCAGCGATTTCAGCGAAGGGCGCGGGAACCTATCGGTGCTCTATGGCTTCTCCAGCCGGACCTCGCAGCTCAATTCCGATGCCTGGTTCACCGCCACCGACGGCCGCCGCCCGCTGGGCGACGGCACCAGCGTGCCGGACCCGAACGGGACCACCGGGTTCAGCACCCGAACGCCGTGGGGGCATTTCGATACCTATACCGGCAGCCGGCGCACCGGCAGCTGGTACGTCAATCCCACCACTGGCGCGCTGACCTCCGGCACGGTGCCCACGCGCTATCACTACGATTCGGCGGCCGAGCCGGGCATCACCACGTCACCGGCCATCCGCAAGGGCAACGTGTTTGCCACGGGACGCTTCGACGTCAATGACAGCGTGCAGCTGTTCGGTGAGCTGGGCTATTACCGTGCCACTTCCGAATCCTGGGTGAGCAGCGAGTCGGGCTTTGGCGGTGATGGCTTCCTGCTGCATATCCGCCCGGATGCGTACTGGGTTCCCCAAGCACTGCGTGGTGCCGATGCGATACGTCTGCTCAACTACCAGTTCGCCGATTCGGACATCCGCCGGGTGAAGGTGGACAACGACCAGTCGCGGGTACTGCTGGGCGTGCGTGGCTGGACCGAGGGCGGCTGGAACTGGGAAACCGCGTTGCTGTACTCACGCGCGCGCAGTACCGATACGCAGCAGGGCGGGCTGACCGATGCCTTCATCGAAGCGGTGAACCGCACCGACGCCAGTGCCTACAACCCCTTCAGCGGCGGCGACCCCGCCAGCATCCGGGTGGGCGATGCCACGCCGTACGACACCTCGTCATTCATCGGCGAGGCGACCCGCGAAGGCACCACGGAACTGGCGCTGTGGGACTTCAAGGTGAACCGCTCCGACCTGCTGACCTGGTATGCGGGCGACATCGGCATGGCAGCGGGGGTGGAGTACCGGTATGAAAGCCGCCGGGATGACCGCGATGAAAACATCGATGGCAGCAACCCCTACACCGACTGGTATACCGGTACGGTCGCGGCCAGTAATTTCTTCACCCACAGCCCGCGCCCGGATGTGCGCGGCAGCCGCAACGTCAAATCGGCGCTGATCGAATTCGCGGTGCCGCTGGTGTCCCCGGCACAGGGCATCCCGCTGGTGCAGTCGCTGGACCTGCAGCTTGCCGGCCGTTGGGAGGATTACAGCGACGCCGGCAAGGTCGGCAAGCCGAAACTGGCGGCGGCGTGGAAGGTGGTGGACAGCCTGCTGCTGCGTGGCTCGGTAAGCGGCGGCTTCCGTGCACCGGGACTGGAGCTGGTGAACTCCCCGCCGACCTATGGCTTTGGCTTCAACAACGACGCGGTCCGCTGCCATGCGCTGGTCACCAAGGGCGCGCAGCCCGATTACACCGCCTGCTTGAATGCCTTCAGCAGCGGTTCGTCGGTGAAGCCGTCGGTAAGTTCCGTGACGTCGTACGGCGACGACGTCGAACCGGAAACCACACGCCAATCCTCGTGGGGCGTGGTGTTCGAGCCGCAGTTCCTTCCCGAAGGGCTGGGGGCTGTCAGCCTGAGCGTGGATGCGTGGCGGGTGAAGGTGGAGAACCCCATCAGCACCATGGGTGAGGAGCTGCTGTACGACGCGTACCTGCGCGTGGTGGAAGGCAGCAGCAACCCGAACGTGGTGCGGGCGGCGGTGACGGCGGAGGATATCGCGCAGTTCGAAGGCTCCGGCCTGGCGCCGGCTGGCGTGGTGACGCACATCTACAACCGCTACCAGAATCGCCGGCCGCTCACCGCGTCGGGCGTGGACTACAACGTCGGCTGGCGCCTGCCCGAAACGTCGTGGGGCAACTTCTCGCTGCTGATCAGTGCAAGCCAGCTCAAGGAGTACACCCAACAGAAACCAGCCGAGATTCAGCAGGTGGCTGCGGCCATCGCCAGCGGGCAGCTGGACATCCTGGTCCCCGACCTGGGGGCGGCCAACGAAGTGGGCATCAACGGCGCGAAGCCGGAATGGCGGGCCAGTGCCACCTTGATCTGGAACCTGCAGGACTGGACGGTACGCCTGCGCGATGACTACATCGACAGCGTGACCGCCGGCGCTTACGCCGACCGCACGCCGTTCGTGGTCGGCTCCACGCAACGCTGGGCGCTGTCGGTAAAGAAGGAGTTCACCCGAGGGCGGTTGAGTGGCACCGCAGTGGAAGTGGGGGCGCGAAACCTGTTCGACAAAGAGCCGCCGCTGAGCGCCACCGGCAACTACCTGAGCGCGCTCCACGAATCCTATGGACGCTACCTCCACCTCGGTATTGCGAAGAACTGGTGAACATCATGAAGACGCATGCAGTCGTTTCGCTGTTCGTGGTCACCCTGCTCGCAACCGCGTGCAGTCCGCAGGACCGGGCCACAGGGGTGCCATCCGCATCCGCAGCCGCAGCCGCGGCGCTGGATTTCCAGGACCAGCACACGCAGTGGGTCCGTGAACGCAGTGCGGACCTGAGCAAGCCGGATGGCTGGACCAGCCTGATCGGACTGCACTGGATCGAAGCCGGCAAGCGCAGCGTGGGTGGGGGCGCGGACAATGCGATCCGCCTGTCCATCGCGCCGGATCGACTGGGCGAGGTGGAGCAGCGCGCCGACGGCCTGTACTTCCAGGTCGCCGAGGGCGTTCCCATTACGGTTGACGGCAAGCCGGTACAGGGCGAAGTCCGCCTGGATCCAGAGGGGGCAGGCGGTGGAACCAAGCTGGCCTATGACGAAGGCAGGGGCCAGATCACCGCGATCAAGCGCGGTCAGCGCCTTGCCCTGCGCGTGCGGCATGCGGACGCGCCGGCACGGCGGGACTTCGCAGGCCTGGATTTCTTCCCCGCCGATGAAGCCTGGCGCGTGCAGGCGCGATTCGTTCCGCACCCGGCCGGCAGGACGCTTCCCATCGTCAACGTGCTCGGCGAGGTCGCCGACAATCCCAACCCGGGCTATGTGGTGTTCGAGAAGGAGGGGCATGAGTGGCGGCTGGAAGCGTTGGGCGATCCGGCCAAGGGCTTGAACCTGATGTTCCAGGACCAGACCACGGGCAGGCTCACCTACGGAGTGGGGCGCTACCTGCGCACCGACCCGGTCGCGGCAGACGGCACGGTGGTGGTGGACTTCAACCGCGCGCACAACCCGCCCTGCGCGTATACGGAATTCGCCACGTGCCCGCTGCCGCCGCCGGAAAACCGCCTGGCGCTGCAGGATGGCAACGGCGAACGCACGCGGCTGGCAGTGCTGGCCGGGGAGAAGAAGTATGCGGGGGGAAATCACTGATCCTCCCCGACGATGCGGCAATGGCTGCCGGCTGAACAGCCCGTGCGGCGTTGACGCTACATCCACGGCTTTTCACAAGGGGTTCCCGGCACCGCGCAGACACTGGCGCTACGTCATGAAGCGAGGAGCCAACCATGAATCTCTCTACCCGAAACGTGCTGTGTGCAGCCGCCCTGATGGCATCGGTGTTCAGCGCCAGCGCCCAGACCTACGGGCCGAAGGATGAAGGGCGCCGCTTCAACGATGGCACCAAGGTGGTCTGCAAGAACGTCGAAGTGCAGCGCAACAGCCGCGACCCGAACCGCATTGCTGGTACCGCCACCGGTGCGGTGGTCGGTGGCCTGCTGGGCAACCAGGTGGGCGGCGGCAGCGGCAAGAAGATCGCCACCGTGGCGGGTGCGGTAGCCGGCGGCGCGGCCGGTCGCCAGATCCAGGGCAACTCACAGAGCAAGAACGGCGACCGCGTGGTGGAGCGCCAGTGCTATCGCCGCTGACGCGGGAGAAGTGTAGGCGTCAGCATCACCCCAAGGGCTGGCCAAGTGCCAGCCCTTTTCCATGTCCGCGTGTCAGCGCGGACGGATGGAGGGGAACGAGCACGCAGGGGCCTTCACGAGCGCTGAACGCCGCCGGGTGCATTTTTTCACCCGCAAATCGGGGGGTTTGATCAAGGGCGGTATTCCCGTCGGCCGGCGCTTCGCAAGTGCTGGCTGGGGTATACGCTCGTTGGGGAGTCCTTCCTATGCGCATTCCGCCTTGGTTCCTCTGCTGCGCTGCCCTGCTGGCGCTCCCATGCCTTGCGTACGCCGACTCAATGCCGCAAGGCTATCGGGAAGGCTGTGACCGAACGAACACGGCGAACTACAGCGGGTACATGTCGCCCGGATGGAATACCAGCTCGCCCAAGGCGATGATCTTCGCCTCGGACAGCCAGTATCCACGCACGCTGGACAACCCTCATGACCCAGCAGGCGCTGCGGCCGCCTTGCGCAAGGTGGTGGCCGACATCGCCGACTACCGGCGGCGCGTCAGCGGACCGGTGCCGCTGGTGGTGAATGGCGACATCACCGAGCACGCCCATGGCGACCAGCGCGCCTTCGTCCAAGGCCTGTTTCCGCAGCTCGCCGGCGGATCGGGAGAGGCCTTGATCCTGCCCGGCCTGGGCAACCACGACTACGGCAACAATGTCGATGATTGCGCCAACAACGGCTGCGCGCGCGACGCCATCTGCGATCACATTCACTGGGTGGACGAGATAGGGCCGGTAACCGAGGACTATCACTATGCCAAGCCCGTACATGAGGGCAGCTATTCGTACATGGTGTACGTGGGTTCGGTGGCACTGATCCAGTTGAATGACTCTCCCTTCTATGAGCGTGAGTTTGAATCCGGCACCGGTCTTCCCTTGGATCCCAAGATCAAGTTCAGGATCACCAGCTCGTTACGCTGGCTTGAAGGCGCGTTGCGCAAGGCCCGACAAGACAACAAGCATGTTTTCCTCAACCTGCACAAACGCAGCGCGTGGCCCAGCGGCGATACCGCGCGCTTCAAGCACCTCATCCAGTCCTATGGAGTACAGGCGGCGTTTGCCGGCCACTACCACAATGATCTGGGTTTTGCTCCTGGTACGTCGGGGAACTTTGGGTCGGTTCCCGTGTTCCAGAGCGGAGCCCTGTTCAATGAAACCTACCTGGTCGTGGAGATGGATTACGCCGGCGGGTTGTTC
>NZ_JAGXKC010000630.1:0-241 GCF_019091045.1 Stenotrophomonas sp. GbtcB23
CCGGCACATCCGTCCCGGCCTCGCCGTAACCGGCCGAAAAGTCGATCTCGATGCCGTTGATGCTCTGCCCCGGCTGCGGCGGGCTCCGCATCCAGAACCGCGCCGGCCGGCCCGCGCCGTCGAGAAGATGATCCTCAAGCGGAACGTCGGCAGCCGTTCCATCCGCCTCGTAAACGGTAACCGTCTCAATCGCTTGAACCGGCAATCCCAGCAGGTGCACGAACACATCGGCAAGTGGTTC
>NZ_JAGXKC010000631.1:0-241 GCF_019091045.1 Stenotrophomonas sp. GbtcB23
CGGCATCGCCCGGTTGCCGACGTCCAACGCGTTATCCGTGCGTGATGGATGGCGACGCCGTCGATGGTCGCAACGACGTGCATCGACCCCCATCGCGCGGGTCATGGATGCACGCAACCGGCACGAACCTGGCGACCACCACCGCCCAAAAGTTTGCGCAGTTCTGCAAATCCGGCCGCAAAAAGCGTTCGCGGATGCGAAAAGTTTTTGCCCCTGCTTTGTTCCCGTGCGGGAAGCCGGT
>NZ_JAGXKC010000632.1:0-241 GCF_019091045.1 Stenotrophomonas sp. GbtcB23
GAACCCGGTTACGGACCACCCCCTCTGGCGAATGTTTCTGTGGTCCGTGCGAAGCATGCGCCCTGGAGAGATATTCCAGGTTCAGGCGATTACTTCGAGGCGGTTCATCAAGTGCCACCCGGATTGTGTGAAGCAGGAAGTACAGGCCTCGATCCTCAGCGGCAAATGCCGGGATCAATGTCCGATCCGAACGATGCCTCGCGAAAAGGTCATCAGCGACCTCCTGCATCACGCTACCTCT
>NZ_JAGXKC010000633.1:0-241 GCF_019091045.1 Stenotrophomonas sp. GbtcB23
CTGCCCACCACGCGGCTGCAGCAGCGCTACGCCGACCGCATCACCGGCAGTCTCACGATCCCCGGCCGCGAACGCCGCTAGGCGCCGATCGCGGCCGATGTGCCCGCCGCGCTGACCGCCGCGCTGAAGGCGCGCGGCATCGAGCAGCTGTACAGCCACCAGGCCGAAGCATGGGAAGCTAGGCAAGCGCCTCAGCAGATACCCATGCTCATCGCCACCCCCACCCCCAAGTCACCTTCCT
>NZ_JAGXKC010000634.1:0-241 GCF_019091045.1 Stenotrophomonas sp. GbtcB23
TCGGCGCCCAGGTAGCTCAGGTAGACCACAACCTGCGCGGAGGCGAACAGCTGCAGGAACAGGAAACGGTCGTCCGCGCGCAGCGAGCGGTCGCCGTGGCGGCGCTTGTCGGTACCCAGTTCGGCAGTGTGCTGGTTGAGCCCGGCGGTCCGGTCGCGGCGCGGGGAATCGCCACCGTTCAGGCCGAGCACGCAGATCACCCCGAACGGCCGGAGCCCCATCCGCACCATGCGCCCGAAGC
>NZ_JAGXKC010000635.1:0-241 GCF_019091045.1 Stenotrophomonas sp. GbtcB23
CGACGTCGAGCGTGCGGCCGCCGCCGACGCCCACCACCACCTCGCCATCCTTGCGGCGCACCTCTTCCGCCAGCCGGTCCATTTCCTGGTGGGTGACGTCCGCATCGAAAGGGATGATGGTTGGTGAAATGTCCTGCCGGTTGAGCGATGCCGTCAGTTCCACCTCGATATGAGGAAACACGACGGCGTCACAGATTGCCACGACCGAGCGGCCGAGCGTCGCTGCCTTTTCTCCCAACAG
>NZ_JAGXKC010000636.1:0-241 GCF_019091045.1 Stenotrophomonas sp. GbtcB23
TTGATCGCGGCATTCTCCTCGAAGGTCGTGCCCGTCTCGTCCGGTTCCTCGAATTTCAGTTCGGCGGCGGATTTCGCCGAGAAGCCGAGCGGTCCGATCAGTTCGGCGATATCGCCGATTTTCCCGGAATTATGGCTGGCGACGACAATGGTCCTGGTATCGAGCTTACGCATGAAAATTCCTATTCGATATTTCAGAGCCCGAGATTCCAGAGTTTGGGCTCTGCGCATTCCAGGCTGTT
>NZ_JAGXKC010000637.1:0-240 GCF_019091045.1 Stenotrophomonas sp. GbtcB23
ACGTGAAGCTGTGCGCGGATATCGGCCGGGGAACCACGGTGAGACTCTACCTGCCCCGACTGGTGGCCGAGGCGGCGCCGGTGGCGCCTGCGGCCCCGGCCGGGCTTCGGATGCCCGCAGGCAGCCGCGAGCTGATCCTGGTGGTGGAAGACGAGCCGACCGTGCGGCAGCTCTCGGTGGAAGCGCTCACCGGACTGGGCTATGACGTGCTGGCCGCCGGTGGCGCGGCCGCGGCGCTGG
>NZ_JAGXKC010000638.1:0-240 GCF_019091045.1 Stenotrophomonas sp. GbtcB23
TGCTGTGCGTGGACAACGACCAGGAAATCCTCGACGGCATGCGTGCATTGCTGGGCCGCTGGCAGGTGCAGGTGACCACTGCCAGCACCGTGGACCAGGCGCTGGAGGAAGTGCAGGCGCAGCCGGACGTGATGCTGGTCGCCTACCACCTGCACGACCGCCTGGATGGGCTGGACACGCTGGTGGCGCTGCGCGTGGGCGCCGGGCGCGGCATTCCCCGCGCGCTGCTCACCGCCGAGA
>NZ_JAGXKC010000639.1:0-240 GCF_019091045.1 Stenotrophomonas sp. GbtcB23
CTTACAGACATTGACGGAAGAGGCGGAAGGCGAAGATTGACGACCGCGTATGACACGACCCTGGGTACGGCCACGGCGACCATGGGGATATGGATGGGCGCTTCCAACCCTCGGTTCGAAGTGAAGCTTCTCACTGAGCGTGGCTCTAGTGAGGACTCGCACTCGATCGCCATCCTGGTCCTCCTCGCCTCGTTGCCCTTGCTGGTTGGTGCGGCTCTCTCACTTTCAGGCAGCGCCTGG
>NZ_JAGXKC010000064.1:0-10837 GCF_019091045.1 Stenotrophomonas sp. GbtcB23
AACGTCCGCCTGAGGCTGACCGGCGCCACGCTGGTCGGCATCGGAATGGGGTGCGGTGAAATCGTGCAGTTCTTCAGCCGGTTCGGGGGAGCGATTGTGGACAAAGCCGTGCTCATTTCCACATTCACCCCATTTGTTCTGAAAGGCTTCGGGAATCCGGACGGCTGGCTTCCGCTCGATGAGCAGGAGGCGATGCGGCAAGCACCCGAAGATGATCGGAATGCCTTCTTCGTTGATCTGGTCACCCGCTACTACAGTGTCAATGGCGAACTGAAAATTACCGATCAACAGTTCAGGGACGCTATCCGGATGTGCAAGTTCTCAGATCCGACCGCAGCGGTGGAATGCTTCGAGAGGTTCTGTTCCCGGGACTTCCGTCGCCAGCTGGCGGATATCAACAAGCCCACCTTGATCATCCATGGCGACAGCGACGCCTTCTCTCCATGCCCGAACACCGCAACCCTTACCCAGGAACTCATACCGGGCAGCCAGCTGGTGGTCCTGGAGGGGGCGCCCCATGGGTGCAACCTGACCCATGCCGATGAAGTCAACGCGCTTCTGCTTGATTTCATCTCAAGATGACCTAGTACCGCTGAGCGGTCCGGCCGTGGCGAACGCGGCCGCTGTGACTGTGGGGACGTCGCACCCGGTGGTCGTTCCTTAGGCGCGTAGCGCGTCTTTAGCGGCGCTCAATGCCTGGTCGGCCCGAAGGAAAACAGCGGTAGTGGCTTCGCCAGTGCTGGTGGACGCGGCGCCCAGCAGCAGCGGGCTGCCAAGGCTCTGGCTTGTTTCACGAGCCACCTGCTGCAGTTTCTCCACGGTGTCGTCCACGTGGTCGCTGCCGAGCACGGCGATGAACTCACCGCTGCCGGTCACGCGGTTGATGCTGTCCCCACGGTCTGGCTGCAGGCAGTGTTCCAGCGCCTGGTCCAACTGCTGCAACTGGCGGTCCAGGGTGCGGTCGCCGAGGCGCTGGGCCAGCTCGGACAGGTCCTGCAGCTCCAGGATCACCACGGTGTAGCTGCCGGCAGCGTCGGGGGCAACGGCGGTTTCTTCCGCCACCCCCTGGTCCAGGATGGCGGCCACCTGCTGCTCGCGTTCGCGGCCGCGGCTTTCCATCAGGTTCATGGTAAGGCGGGCCAATGCCTGCAGGGCTTCGCGCTGGGTCGTGTTGAGCTCGCGTGGGTTGACGTCCACCACGCACACGCTGCCCACGGCGGCGCCATCTTCAGTGACCAGCGGCATGCCTGCGTAGAAGCGGGCGCCCAGGTCCTTCAGCATGGGGTTGTCGGCGAAGCGGGCATCCTGGTTGAGGTCGCCCACTTCCATCAGCTGGGTCGGCTGGCGGATGGCGTGGTCGCACACGGCCACGTTGCGTTCGGTCTGCACGCCTTCCAGGCCGGTGCGGGCCTTGAACCACTGGCGGTCACGGTCGATCAGGGTGACCAGTGCCATCGGGGTGCCGCAGACGGCGGCAGCGACTTTGACGATATCGTCGTACGCCGGTTCGGGCAGGCTGCCCACGATGTGCAACGCATCCAAGGCGCGCTGGCGTTCGGTTTCATCGAAGGCGACAGGAGTGCTCGGGGTCATGCAGGTACCTGGGACGTGGAACGAAGCCGTAGCGTAGGTCAGCGGACCCGCGCCGGAGTTAAGCGCGGGTAGAGGCGTGGCCGCCGGTTCACCTGCGCGTCGGCCGGGATCAGCGCTTGACCGCCAGCACCCCGTCGAGCGCCAGTTCAGCCTTGAAGCCGGCCTTCTCCAGGCGTTTGGCGACCTCACGCGGCACATCGCGGCCGCTGGTGAGCTTGTTGGGCGCGCCGGTGTAATGGAACATGCGCCCGCCCTTGCGGATCACCCGCGCCAGCTGGTCATAGAACACCTGCGAGTACAGCTCGCCGGCGATGCCGAAGCGCGGCGGATCGTGCAGGATGGCGTCCACCGAGCTGCTCTCCAGCCCCTCGATCGCCTGCGAGACATCGGCGTGGGTCAGCGACAGGCGGCCACCACTGCTGGCCGCGTCCGGGTCGGGCGACCAAGGGTTGAGCGTGCGCAGCCACAGCACATCGGGGTTCTTCTCGAACGACTGGATGCGGGTGACCCCGGCTTCCAGGCAGCAGGCAGCGAAGTAACCCAGCCCGCCGCAGGTATCGAGCACGGTCTTGCCTGCCGGGGCCACCAGCGCCACCTTGCGGCGCGCATCCTCGTAGGGCGAAACCTGCGCGCTGGGCAGCATCTTGATGCCGTCGATCTCGAAGGTCGGCGCGTCCCACTCGGTGGGCACCAGCTTGATCAGCGCCGAGCCGAACCGGGATACCGCCAGGAATTCCTCGCCATCCCAGTAGTACAGGGTGCGATCCTTGGTCTTGCCCGGGTAGGCGTAGGTTTCACCCTTCCACTGCCAGCTTTCCGCGCCCAGCGTTGCCGTGCCAGTGGAGCGTGCCAGATCGAGCGAGCCGGTCCACTCGGTGGCACCGGCATCGCGGGCGCGGACCAGGGCTTCGGCGAGGGGGCGGGTGAGCAGGGGGCCGGTGTAGTGCGTCACGGGATCAGGGCGGACCGCGCTGCGGGGCAGCCGGCCGACGGGCAGGAAAGGGGTGGGCATCGTAACCGAGATGGGCACCGGGCTGGTTCACGCAGGTCTAGAATGCCGCCATGACTCCTTCGATCCTTACCACGTTGCGCCTGTTTGCCGGCATTCCCGTGTTGCTGCTGGTGGCGTGCACGGTACCGGGCAGCGGGCGGCCGCCGGCTGCAATAGACAACGTGCGCTCGGTGGAGATCCAGTACCAGTACAGCGGCTGGAGCCGTGCGGATGAAGTCCATAGACTGCAGCGCAGCGGTGGCCAACGTGCGTTTACTCGTACCTCGAAGGTGGAAACGGCCGAGGGAGTGGAAACCACGCAGGCCACGGTGCCGGCGCAGCGGGTGGGCGAGCTGGTGTGGGCGCTGTCGGCACCACCCTGGCCGCGCGAGCGGGGTATGCAGGTGATGGCGCGGCGGGTGCGCCCGCTCGGGATGCTGGAAAGCGCAGCGCCCAGCGCGAGCCGCAACGTACCTGCGTGTACCGCCGAAAACATCCGCAATCGGATGTTCGACCTCATGAAGGGGAGCGCGTTGCGAGCGCAGCTGGATACGTACTACACGCAGATGGAATGGACCGACGACTACCCCATGATGCGCGTGGTCATCCGTTTCCGCGACGCGCCCGATCAGGTCATTTCGTCGCGATCGCAGAAGCTGCAGATGCTGCCGTGGACCTTGGGTGACCTGCCGGAAGTGGATGTACCCTCCACGCCGCGCAGTTGGTCGGTGCCGGTCAGCGATGCCCTGCGACGTCTGCTGCCGCCTGCTTCGCTGGCGGCGAAGCGCTTGGGCGAAGAGAACGCCCTGATGCTGGGCGAGCAGATCAGGCACGCAGCTCAACAGGCATGTGAAAGCGAACTGGGACCGCCACGCGCCGCATCCTGACCGCGGGCCGGGCGGCGCACTGACGCCTGCGCGCGGGCTGCCCCGATCGTTCGCGCTCGCGCAGATTTGCACACTGCGCCCATGGCTACTGAAAACCCCTCCTGGCAACCCGGCAGCGCGTACTTCTTCAGCGCGCATCTTCGTGATCGCTACAGCCGCCTGCTGGTGGAGCACGCGCAGTTACTGCGGCTGGCATTCCGGATAGCGCAGCAGGCGCGGCCGTTCCGGATCAATGCAATCGTGGTGCTGCCCGATCATCTGCACGGCGTGTGGACGCTGCCGGATGGGGACGAAGAGGGCCACCGGCGATGGCTGCAGATCCAGGCGGTGTTCGACCGCCAGCTGCCGGGTCATCCACCGCGTGCGATGGTGCGCCGTGACCGCACGGTTCGGCCGCTATGGCACACCGACTTCCGTGAGCGACGGTTGGTCGACGCCGATGACGTGCAGCGCCACATCGCCTACGTGCACAGCTATCCCGTGCAGCACGGGTTCGTGCGGGAGGCCTGCGAGTGGCCCTACAGTTCCATCCACCGCCGTTGTGCCAGAGAGGGCGGGCCATGCTGAAGTACGGACGGACCGTGCCGCGCGGCGTGCGCTGGATGGTGGGCGGGCGACTCGGATGGCTGGCGCGTCCCGTGCGCAGGGACGCGCGCCGCCGTATGCCGCTACCGGGGGTGGCCGTGCAACGGAGGCGTGCGTGGCGTTGGGCGGGTCGGCCGTACAGGGGAGCGGGAGCACGGCGGCACATGCGCCGCTACGTGCGGAAGTCACCCCGGGGTTTGGTGCGGTGGGGATCCGCACCGACGAGGAAACCCCGGCGGCAACTGCACATCCGCGGTTCGCCGCAGGGCGGCGCCTTGGGTGAGGCGCTCAAGGGCAGGTCACCTGGAACACCGGGCCCGCACCGATCAGGACCAGCGCCATGTAGTCGCTGTCCTTGTCCTTGCCCTTGAGGGTGGCGCCGGGGTTGAAGTGAAAGATGCCGAAGCCGCCCGTCGGACGCACCAGCGCCTTGTCGATCTGGTCGGCATCATCGTTGAAGAAGCGGGCGATATCGGCGCGCGAGGAGAGCTGCAGCGGCGTGGCGTCACGCTGCCATTGCTCGTCGCGGTTGAAGGAAACGAAGTATTGCCCCTGCTGCTGCTCGATGCGGAACTCCGCCGGCTTGCGGGGGTGGGTGGCAAAGCATCCCAGCAGCGGGTCGGAAGAGAACATCCCGGCGGCATTGTCGCGGTCGCCGCAGGCTGAGAGCAGCAGCAGGCCGGGCAGCAGAAGCGTGAACGGTAATGTGCGCATGGCGGATCCCCCCCAGGGACAGGTTTGCGGGCATGGTGAACTTTTACCTGCGCAGGCGGTGTGTACGCGTTGCGTTGGGTGTACGGTTGGAGAGACCTACGGAGCACGTACATGCCGCAACCGACTTCCCAGCCGCTGCACACCCGTGTCGATTCCCGCGCCTCTGGCCAGCGCTGGCCGCTGCTCGGCACCGCCAGTTGGCTGGTAGCCCCGGTGATCCTGACGGCGGCCTACGCAGTGGCGCAGGCATCACCTGAAATGGGGCGCCTACTGGTCGGAAGTGCCGGAGTAGCGGTGGGCGTACTGGCGTCGTCAGTACTGGGCCTGCTGCTGACCATCGGCTCGCGCGTACGCCGCGAGCGCTGGCCATGGGTGGGCATTGTGGGCGCGATCATCAGCGCCTTGCCGCTGCTGCTGTTCCTGGCGGGAATGCTGCTGCGCCTGTAACACCAAGCATGCGGCGTAGAGCCATGCGGGTTCAATGACGGTGGCGGCGCCAGGTGTTCCAGATGTGGGTGCTGGCGAGGAGCAGGCTGCCGGTTACCGTCATCGGCGTCTCCGCTTCGTGGCTCGGCCACCCGGCTGCGCCCGCCAGCAGCAAAAGCAGACCGGCGGTTGCACTGACGATCGCCGCGGCCGGCAGCGGTTGCTTGCGGTGGGCGCGCCATAGCGCGAAGCCGGTGGTCGGGGCGGCGATGGCCACGAACACGATGTGCACCCACTCCGCTTCAGCCCACACCCCCATCAGCGGCAGGGCGGCGGCGAGTAGCGGCAGGGCCAGGCAGTGCAGCAGGCACAGGCTGGAAAGGGCGATGGCGCCGGCGTCGAGCAGGGCGTTGGTGGTCTTCATGGGGAAGGGTCTGGAACGTTCGGTGTTATATAGTAACATTTCAATCCACTTCCAGGCTTTTACCACCATGACTGCCTCTGCCATCCCCGACTCCCGCCTGCTGGTCACTTTGGCGCGTGCTGATGTTCGCGACTACAGCAGCTTCAGCTGCCACCCCTCCTCGCCGGCATCCAGATGATGGGTCAGCTGCACCGCATCCAGCAGTGCCTGGTCGTGCGAGACGATCACCACGCTGCCGCAGTACTGGTTGAGCATCTGCTCCAGCGCGGCCAGCGAGGCCAGGTCCAGGTGGTTGCCCGGCTCGTGGAGCAGCAGTAGCTGCGGCGGGACGTCCGCATACAGCACGGCGGCCAGCGCGGCCTTGACCCGTTCGCCACCGCTCAGGCTGGCCAACGGACGCAGGCTGCGCTCGGCATCCAGGCCGAGCAGGGCCAGCCGGGTGCGCAAGGTGCCCTCGCTGGCCTTCGGGTTCGCGCGCTGCAACAGCTGCAGCGCGGAATCCTGCGCGGGGAGCGAGGACAACGTCTGGTCAAGCAGGGCGATGCTGGCCGCGCGCTTGACCTCGCCACTGAGCGGCGCCACCTCACCTGCCAGCACCCGCAGCAGGGTGGACTTGCCACTGCCGTTGCGGCCGCGCACGCCGATGCGGTCGCCGCGCTGGAGATGCAGGGTGATGCGCCGCCAGGGCGCCTCCACCCATGGCAGGTGCACGTTGGCAAGCGTGGCGACCTGTTGCGGACCGGGCGCGGCCAGGCTGGGCCCGAGCATTGCAATCTGGGCGGCCTCATCAACCCCCGCTGCCGCCTCCCGTACCCGGTTGTCGGCCGCTGCGCGCCGTTCAAGCTGCTGCGCCTGCAGCCGGCCGGCGCTGTGCTCGGCGCGGTTCTTCATGCCGCCCAGCAGGATGGGGGCCTGGTTGGCGGTGCGGGCATCGCGCTGGGCGCGTGATTGGCGGTGTTCCTGCCGCTCGCGCTGTTCGCGTAGTGCGGCCTGCTCCTGCCGGCGCTCGCGCTTGCGCAGGGCAAGCTCGGCTTCGGCGCTGGCCTGTTCGGCCTGCTTCTGCGCGGCATACAGGTCGTAGTTGCCGCCGTAGCTGCGCAACCCGCTGGGCGTGAGTTCGACAATGCGCTGCATCTCCCGCAGCAACGCGCGGTCGTGGCTGATGACGATCAGGCCGCCCCGCCACTGCGCCAGCGCATCGATCAGCCGGGTGCGATGTGCGCTGTCGAGGTGGTTGCTGGGCTCGTCCAGCACCAGGGCATCCGCGTCTGAGAGCAGGGCACCGGCCAACGCCACCTGCATGGCCTGGCCGCCGCTGAGCGTGGCGGCCGGTTGCGCGGGATCCAGTTCGGGCAGGCCAAGCCGCTGCCATTGCGCCTGCAACTGCTCGCGCAGGGTCCAGCGTTCACCCACCACGGCGAAGTCATGCGGGTCCACGCTGCCGGCTTCGATCCGGTCCAATGCATCCAACTGCGGGGCGACGCCGGCAAGGTCGGCAATGCGGCCGGGCAGGACGCCACTGTGCTGGGCAAGCAGGTGCACGTGGCCTTGCCGTTGGATGTGCCCACTGCTGGGCTGGAGCTGCCCGGCCAGCAGACGGCCGAGCACGCTCTTGCCCACGCCGTTGCGGCCGACCAGGCCGGTGGGGGTGGTATCGAACGAGGCAGAAAGTTCAGGGAACAGCACCCGGCCATCGGGCAGGGTGAATGTCACGCGGTCGAGCGTGAGGGTGAATGCGGTCATGCGACCTCCAGCAATGCCAAGGACTCCCCCTGCGAACAGGGCGGGAAGGAGACTGGCCGTCCAACGACGGCGGCATTACTGGCGCATGCAGGCACACCTCATGACGGGGGCGGCTGGATGCCGCGTGCTCATTATAGGGCTGCATTCCAACCGGCCGATGAACCCGCTATTCGGTGATCGAGTTGGGGTTCTGCATGTCTTCCGGCGCCTTCCCATACTGCATGCGCCGCTGCTCATGGAAGGCCACGAACTCCGGGGCTGGCAGCGGCCGCGAGAACAGCCAGCCCTGGCCGAACTCCACTTGCCGCGACTGCAGGTAGGCGAGCTGGGCCGAGGTTTCGATGCCCTCGGCCACGGTGAACAGGCCCAGCGTCTTGGCCATGTCGATGATGTGCGAGGTCACCGGGCTGGTCACGCTGTGGGTGCCGATGGAATCAATGAACGACTTGTCGATCTTCAACGCGTCCAGCGGCAGCTGCTGCAGGTACTGCAGGCTGGAATAGCCGACGCCGAAATCATCGATGGCCACGCAGTGCCCGGCACGCCGCGCGGCAGCCAGCGAGGTGCGCGCGCCCTGGATATCGAGGAAACCCCGTTCGGTGGCTTCCAGCCAGATCTGCTGCGGGTGGATGCCGCTGCCGACCAGCTTGCCGGACAGCACCTTCAATGCCCGCCCGCTGCTGACATCGCCGGCAGACAGGTTGATGGCGATATGCGCGCTGCGATCATGGATGAGCAGCTCACGCATGTCGCTGATCACCAGGTCCATCACGTGGTCGGTGAGCGCTTCGATCAATCCGGTTTCTTCGGCGACGGGAATGAACAAATCCGGCCGCACCTGGGTGCCGTCGGCGCGAGACCAGCGCACCAGCGCCTCGGCGCCCACGCAGATGCCGGTGTCCAGTTCGATGATGGGCTGGTAGTCCATGCGGAACTCACGGCGGCGCACCGCGCTGGCCAGTTCGTTGCGCAGCGACAGGCGGCGGCGCGAGAGCCAGATGCCGGCGACGGTGGCCAGCACCGCGCCCACCACGCCCAGCGGCACCAGCTGCCAGAACTGCTGCTGGAAGGCGGCCAACAGCCCGACCCGTGGGGCGATGGCGATGGCCAGCCATTCCTGGTCCTGCGCGCTGGCAAACAGCGTGCGCGGGGTATGCCCGTTATGCGGTTCGCGCAGCAGTCGCTGCAGCAGTTCCGGGTCGGCCATGGGCTGCTGGGCGATCAGGCGGCCATCGGGGGTGGCCACCGCCAGCCGCACGTTGGGTTCGGCGATGACATCCACGAACCGGGAGGGGTCCATCAGGATGTCGTGGCGGCCCAGCTGCAGGGAGAGCAGCGAGGCGGCACCATCGCCCGCCACCGGCCGCACGCCAAGGGTGATGGCGGCGCCGTCGGCGGTGATGTGGTCTGGGGTAGGTTCGGGCACCAGGTCCTCGACCATGCCCCAGGAGGTGCAGCGCAGCCGACCTTCCTCGAAATAGCCCACCTGTTCGGCGGAGGTGGTGCTCAGCGTGAGGCTGCGCATCAGCTTGAGGTGCTCGGGCGAGCAGCCGGGCAGTTGCGCCTGGTTGAGCTTGCGCAGGGCCAGCAGGCCGGCCTCGTAGGCGCGGTGGGCACGTTGAAGGGTACGTTCGGCGGTGCGCTCGAGGCGGTCGGTCTCGGCGACCTGGGCGCGGCTCCAGCTGATGTAGACCAGCGCGGCCACAGGCAGGATGGCCCCCAGAAGGGCGGCAAGCGCGATGGCGGCGATGGTGCTGGCGCGCTTCAAGCGGACCTCTCTGCCCGGCGGGCGTGGATTGAGCCCTATATGACCATCTGGAACGTCGGTTTGGAACAGGGCTTCACGTAGATTCCTGTCGGTATTTCCCCAGTGTCGGCATCAGGTCGCAAGGGGGAGGTGAAGCCGTCACCCCGGCAGCCATGGCTGGTGCTTGCTTCGCCCACCCCGTCGGCCAACAGCGGCATTTTCTCAGCCACCCGCATAGGCTTCACCTGCGGTTCGCACTTCCGGCCGGATGATCGCGCCACCCCTCGATCTGGCCGCCCCCGGCGGCCCCGGAGCCATGAAGCCCCTGCTGCCTGCCGTGCTGGCCCTGTTGCCGTTGCTGTTGCCCGGCACTGCGGCCGCGCGCACGGTGTATCGCTGCGTACAGAACAACACGGTCAGCCTGGCCACGGCGCCCGAACCGGGTTCGAAGTGCAAGGCGCAGCAGATCGACGACAACGCGGTGCAGGCGCCCAACCTGTGGGGCAACATGGGAGTGTTCAGCGGAACCTTGTATGAGCGCGAGCAGGACGGGCAGCTGGTGTACTCCACCCGCAACCTGCCCGGTTCGCGGGTGTTCCTGAAATTCACCGTGGCCACGCCACCGGGCGAACCCGCGCACGAAGGGCTGGGCAAGGTCGGCGCGCCGCAGCTCAACCGCCATGCGAAACAGTTCAAGGCGGCGGCACGGGCCACGGGCGTGGACGATGCCTGGCTGCGCGCGATCGCCCATGCCGAAAGTGGCTTCGATGCCGGCGCGGTGTCGCCCAAGGGCGCGCAGGGGGTGATGCAGCTGATGCCCGATACCGCCACCGAACTGGGCGTGTCCGATCCGCTTTCCGCCGAGCAGTCGATCAATGGCGGCGCGCGGTACCTGAAGGCGCTGCTGGCGCGCTACAAGGGCGACCGCACGCTGGCGGCGGCCGCCTACAACGCGGGCATCGGAGCGGTGACCCGCTACAAGGGCGTGCCGCCGTATGCGGAAACGCTGGCCTACGTGGAGAAAGTGGGCGCGCTGTACGCGCGCTACCGCGAGGCGATGGGCTTCAAACCGGAAACCCCGGCGCGCTGACCTGCGCTCAGAAGGTGAACAGCGGGTAGGACTCGATGCGGCCGACACGACGCACCGCAGCCTGCACATCGGCACGTTGCTTGAGCTGCTTCCAACGCGCCGTAAGCAGGACTTCCTCCGGCAGCGGTGGCGCATCGCGCGTGTCCTGCAGCTCAAGCAGGGCATCGCTGCGGTCCATCGGGTCCTGCAGCTGGGCGATCAGGCCGGCCGCGGCTTCATCCATCCGATCCTCCAGCAACAGCGCCTCACGGTAGTGGCCGGGGGTTTCAACGCGGCTGGCGAACAGCTGCTCGCGCGCGCGCGACGCTGCGGCGGCATCGTCGAGCTGCAGGGCGGCCTGCAGTTCGATCACCGCCTTCGTGCTGCGGCCGTAGGTGCTCATGTTGTCCAGGCCCTGCATCGTTTCGCGTGCCATCGACGGACGGTGCAGGGCGGCATACAGGTTGGCCAGGTTGAGGCGCTGACTGACCGTAGCGCGCTCGGGGCCAGCCGTGCGGACCGCCAGCAGCTGCGCGCCTACCGCGGCGTCGGCCTTGCCCAGGCGCCGGTAGGCACGGCTGCGGGTGTCGAGCATCCACGCAATGTGGCGCGCCATCTCCGGCGGCGCCGAACGGGCGGCTGCGGCAGCCTCGGCGAT
>NZ_JAGXKC010000640.1:0-240 GCF_019091045.1 Stenotrophomonas sp. GbtcB23
GCGACCGGCCTGCTGGACCAGGAAGGTGACGATCTCGTCCAGCGTGGCAATGCGGAACTGGCCGTCGTAGGCAGTGCTGCGCAGCTGCGGCAGGCGCTCGCGGGCGGAAAGGGTCTTCAGCTCGGCCAGGGTGAAGTCTTCGGTGAACCAGCCTTCGGTGCGTTCGCCATCGATGGTCTTGGTCGTTCTGCGGCTGGCGAACTCGGGATGGGGGGCCACATCGGTGGGGCCACTGGTCTC
>NZ_JAGXKC010000641.1:0-240 GCF_019091045.1 Stenotrophomonas sp. GbtcB23
ATCCGTCGCGTGCGCTGAAGACGGCAACTGAACCGGCGCATCCGTTCCTTGACACTACCCTGCATCCCGCCGGCGGCCACCCGGGTGAGCTGCTGCTCTACCTGGATCAGACCAACGAGCTGAGCGAAGGGCTGATGACCAAGTCGGACCGCGCGTTCGGCGCATTCGGTGTACAGGCGAGAAGCCCCTCCCTCGACCATGAGGTGCTGTGCGCGGCATGGGGCACTCCGTTCGAGCACA
>NZ_JAGXKC010000642.1:0-240 GCF_019091045.1 Stenotrophomonas sp. GbtcB23
CATGGGCGGATTGTCCGACAGGGAGCAGACCGCCGGAACCGTCAACCCGCTCCGCGTTGTGCCGGTCCCTGTGGCCACCACCGAAACCGACGTCGCCGGAAGCCGCATGGCTGCCCTGAAGCTCGAGGAATCGATGGCGTCGGCGATGAGGGAAGGGACGGTCATGGACAGCTCCTTGCAGCTATCTGGCGGTCATTTGGGAGGAACGCGGGCGGGTTCACCGCCTCCGTTCAGCCATTG
>NZ_JAGXKC010000643.1:0-240 GCF_019091045.1 Stenotrophomonas sp. GbtcB23
ACCGCGGGCGGCGTGACCTGCGGGTATTCGCTCTGCGGCAGCTGGAAGTAGCCGATCGCGCCTGCGATCAGCATCAGCACCGACAGGACGATGGCGAAGATCGGCCGGTTGATGAAGAAGCGGGGGAAATTCATTTGCGGGCCTCCGCCGAGCCGGCCGCGCCGTCAGCCTTGGCGGGGTCCGCTCCACCGGCCTTGGCAGGCGCCGCAGCGGGAGCCGGAGCGTTTGCCGCAGCCTTGG
>NZ_JAGXKC010000644.1:0-240 GCF_019091045.1 Stenotrophomonas sp. GbtcB23
CGAGCTTGCCTGCTCCATCTGCCACAATATTCACAAGCCGTCCGTCAGCTTTTGCGACCAGTGACATTCCTTTGGCATGCAGGTGCCATGAACTACCCTTTGAAAATCATCGCGGAGCGGCGACCTGCAGGACGCCGCTCCGCTGTCTTTGCCGGACAAGGAAAGGCAGCACCTAAAGATCCCGCCGCCGGCTCACAAGATCGGGCTGGATTGCCGCAAGATTGGAGGCACCGGCAAGCT
>NZ_JAGXKC010000645.1:0-240 GCF_019091045.1 Stenotrophomonas sp. GbtcB23
AAGCCTGTCGCAGTCATGAAGCAGGCCAATCATTTCGGCCAGATGACCGGCAAGGTTGGCGCCGACTCTGTCGACAGGCGTTGCTGTATCTGTGCCCAAATGTTTCTGGACCGATCGTACCCGCCCAATCAGCTGAGCTGCGGCCGTCTCCCCATCATCCGCCTCAGTGGCTGCGATCCAAGCCCCGACGTCACCGACCAATGCGCTCAGTTCATCAGGAGTGTCGCCGCCGCCTATGCC
>NZ_JAGXKC010000646.1:0-240 GCF_019091045.1 Stenotrophomonas sp. GbtcB23
AGATCCCGGCCGAAGGCCAAGCGAATCGATCCAATCATTTGATTAGGGAGGAGCAATTCCGGCAAGAGAAGGGCAGGATATAAAAAACATATAAAGAAAAAAGGGCCGGAATTTTCCGACCCTTTTTTGATTTGGATTTGCCTCCAGCCTCTCCTTGTCCAGGCAGAGGCGACGGCAAGCTCAGATCAGCTTCGCAAACGCGTCCGCGGTGTCCGACATGCGGTTCGAGAAGCCCCATTC
>NZ_JAGXKC010000647.1:0-240 GCF_019091045.1 Stenotrophomonas sp. GbtcB23
CGAGAACCTTCCGGATGACTTGCGCGAAGATGGGTCTGGTAACAAGCGTCACTTTTTCAGGGATGATGGAAATCTTGAGCGAAACCCCTACGACGACATGTGGGTCGCCTTCGTCCGCGGAATATCGCACGTTCATCGTTTCTTTAACTCCGGCGCCTCGGAATTCCTGGTTAAAATATTCTCCGACCTAGTTGATGTGGAGGGCAGTGATGCCAATTCTTGCTTGCTTGATCTGCAGCC
>NZ_JAGXKC010000648.1:0-239 GCF_019091045.1 Stenotrophomonas sp. GbtcB23
CTGGCGGCCCCTGCCGCCCCGCAGGACGACCATTACGACCTCCACGAACCGGTTGCCGAACACGAGCCCGAACCGCTGCTGCAGCTGCCGACCCTGGGAGAGATCCAGGCGATCCAGGACGCTGCGGAGAAAGACGGTTTCGAACAGGGCCACGCCGACGGCCTGGCCCAGGGCCAGGCCGAAGTGCGCCCCCTGGTCGCGCAGATCGAAGGCATCCTGGACAACTTCGGCCGTCCACT
>NZ_JAGXKC010000649.1:0-239 GCF_019091045.1 Stenotrophomonas sp. GbtcB23
TACACGACCGGGCACCGCATGCAGCACCCGAACAGGTGATTAGGGGAAACCCCCCGCCTGCTTGCACTGCACGCGGCCACCCTGATCGACGTGGCCCACCCCGCCGACGATGCCGGCGAACGCGAGCGCGCCGAGACCCTGGTGAGCTTCCTCACCCCGATCTCCAAGGCCTGACAGACCGAATGGGGCATCGAGAACACCTACAACGCCCAGCAGTGCTTCGGTGGCCACGGCTACAT
>NZ_JAGXKC010000065.1:0-8089 GCF_019091045.1 Stenotrophomonas sp. GbtcB23
GTCTGCGTCATAGGTATTAGACCCTGCAAGGTGCAGCCCTGTGACGCCGTCTCCCGCAGCATCGGGCTGATGCCCCCTGCACTCGAAATACTCGAAAATCGCCTTGGCAACCCGGAGATCACGGTCAATGACAAGAAGGCGCATGTCAGGACTGACGGTAGCCGAGAAGCCGAAGGGCATTGAACACCACCAGCAACGTCGAGCCCTCGTGCACGGCTACGGCGGGACCAATGCCAAGACCCATGATTGTGGCTGGAACGAGCAGTGCGACAACGCCAAGGCTGACATAGACGTTCTGACGGATCACCCCTCGGGTGCGACGACTGAGCTCCACAGCGAAGGCAACCTGTTTCAGGTCCTCGGACATGAGGGCAACATCAGCAGTCTCCAGCGCGACATCGGAAGAGGCCGCTCCCATCGCAATACCCACACTTGCACTGGCCATTGCAGGTGCGTCATTTACGCCGTCGCCCACCATCGCCACCCGCTCCGTCTCTTTTAATTGACGGATCGCCTTTACCTTATCGTCGGGCATGAGATTGCCCCATGCCTCGTCCAAACCGACGTCCCTTGCTACAGCTTGGGCAACAGTCTGATGGTCACCGGAGATCATGATCATCCGCTGGATGCCCAAGCTCCGTAACTTTTCCAATGCCTCACGTGCCTCTGGGCGCGGCGTGTCCATCAGCCCGATGATGCCCAGGTCCCGGTCGCCCAGGCGAACCGCCATGGTCGTTCTCCCAGCTTCGCGCAGTACATCGATAGCAGACTGCGCGTCAGTGGTGAGAGCTCCAATGCTACCGTTACCGAACATCTCTGCTTTTCCGATCCAGGCGCTGATGCCGTTCACTTTTGCCTGAACGCCGCTCCCCGCAAAGTTCGTAAGATCCGTCGCGCCCGTCACCTGGATGTCGCCCAGTCGAGCGCTCCCGTCGCGAACGATGGCTGCAGCTAACGGGTGGTCACTGAGGGCCTCTACGGCCACCGCAATTTGGAGCAACTCTTTCTCCGTTGCCCCCTGCATGACCTTGATATCGGTGATGCGCGGCTTGCCTTGGGTGAGCGTTCCGGTCTTGTCAAACGCGATGGCGCGGATCATTCCTAACTCTTCGAGCGGCGCTCCACCTTTGATGAGTACACCACCACGTGCGGCTCTTGCGATCCCCGCCAGAACAGCACTTGGCGTGGCTATGGCCAGTGCGCAGGGGCTCGCTGCTACCAAAACTGCCATAGCACGATAGAAGCTGTCACGGAATGGCTCATCAACCACAACCCAGGAGAAGAGAAGGAGTGCAGCCAGAATCAATACCGCAGGAACGAACACTCTCTCGAACTTGTCCGTAAAGCGCTGCGTGGGCGACTTCCTCGTCTCAGCCTCACTTACCATCTTGACGACGCGAGCGAGGGCGGATTCCCCTGATCTACGCGTGACTTCAACCTCCAAGGCGCCAGAGCCATTGATAGTGCCGGCGAAAACACGTGACTCCATTGCCACCGAATCAGACCGAACCCGTGCCAGGGCAGGGTCACTGACTGCCAGCTTATCGACCGGGATGCTTTCCCCGGTGACAGGGGCTTGGTCAACGCTGCTAGCCCCTTTGATAACGAATCCGTCCGCCGGCATCCGGTCATTGGGACGTACGACCACGACGTCTCCAGGTATCAAGGCTTCAACCCGGACTTCAACCACCCGTCCATCCCTCAGTACCTTGGCGGTCTCGGGGGCAAGCTTGGCGAGAGCTTCGATCGCACGCTTCGCCCGGCCCATCGCGTAATGTTCAAGGGCGTGACCGAGACTGAAGAGGAACAGAAGCAAAGCGCCTTCGGCCCATGCGCCGAGCGCGGCTGCGCCTGCCGCTGCAACCAGCATCAGCGTATCGATCTCAAAGCGCTTTAGCTTGATATTCCCGATCGCCTCGCCAAGCGTGAACCAGCCGCCAAAGACGTAGGCTGCTACGTAAAACGCTGTGGGAATCCAGGGCGTTTGGGTCAACCCAAGCTTTTCAATCGCAAATCCCACGATCAGGAGCAGGCCGCAAGCAAGTGAGAAGATCAGCTCACTATTGCCACCCAGGAGGCCCCCGTGGGAATGACCGGGGTCCTGTCCGTCCTTGTGATCGTGTCCTTCGCGCTGATCCTTCAAATCTCCCCTCGGACTCGGTGGCTCTTGCGCTACACCCAGCGCGTCAAGCTTCGCTCTCAGCTCCGCCTCGCCTGTCTTGGCTCTCTCGTACTCGATACTTATGCCGCCAGCTGGGCTGGTGGTGGCTTCAATGACGCCTGGTACGGCCTGCACTTGCGCCGCAATTGTCCTTGCCTTTCGTGCGTGAACGGCCGAACCAAGCTCCAAGAAAAGGTGGCCATACCGATCACCCAACTCAACGCCCATGGATGCCGCCACCTCTCGCACTCGCTGAAGCGAGACGATCTCGGGGTTGTAATGAATGCAGAGCATTCCGAGAGCTCCCTCGCCACCCTCGCACGCGTGCACGCGCGATACTCCGTTCATTTCCTCAAGGCCATCGACCAGCCTCTGCACGCAGCTGTCGTCGCGAGCGACGCCTGGGAGTAGAAGCGGCAGTTCGATTTCTGTGGTCAGGTTCATGTGTTCCCTCCAACGTCATAAGAATGGATCGGGAAGTCCGGCAGGCAGATGCGCTGCCGGACCCAAACATTCCATCAATCAGTGGGCAGTTTCCGGTTGCCCTTTGGGATCTGGCTTGGACAAACGGCCCGCAAATGTCGGCAGCACAAGCAGTGTGAGCACTGTGGCGGTCAACAGGCCGCCAATGACCACCGTCGCGAGAGGCTTCTGCACCTCAGCGCCAGACCCACTGGCAATGGCCATAGGAATGAAGCCGACGATCGCCACCAGCGCGGTGGTCACGACAGCGCGAATTCGGCTGCCGGCGCCGTTCATTGCCGCGATCAGTGGACTGTCACCAGCATCAAGCCTCTCTCTGATGGCTTGCATGAGCACCAATCCGTTCAGCGTCGCAACACCCGATACAGCGATGAATCCGACAGCGGCCGATACCGAGAACGGCATACCACGCACCAGCAATGCGAGAATTCCGCCAACTAGGGCAAGCGGGACGCAGGTGAACACCAAACCCGCCTCCTTTGCACTGCCCAATGCCATGAACAGGAGGCTGCCGATCAGCAGGAAGACAATCGGAACAACTGTCATGAGTCGCTTTTCAGCCCGCTGCAAGTTCTCGAACTGACCGCCCCACGTCATGTGCGCGCCCGGTGGAAGCTGTACGTCCTTCACCGCCGCCTGGGCCTCTCCCACAAACCCGCCCAAGTCACGACCGCGAACATTTGCCTGCACCACGACACGGCGGCTTCCGTTGTTTCGACTGATCTGGTTCGGCCCCTCGCTGATCTCGATGCGTGCGACAGAGGAGAGCGGGACGATGCCCCCAGTAGGCGTTGCAATCGGCAGCGATGCGAGCTGATCGGGGTCATTGCGTGCGTCGTCGCTGAGGCGAACAACAACATCGAACCGGCGGTCACCCTCGAAGATCTTGCCTGCCGCGGCGCCGCCAATACCGGTTGAAAGCGCGTCGCTTACGTCCGCCGCCGTGAGGCCATACTGCGCTGCTGCAAGATGATCGATCGCCACATTGAGGGTGGGTAGGCCGGAAATCTGCTCAACACGGACATCTGCCGAGCCCTGAACGTTTCTTAGCTTCAGCGCGATCTGGTCGGCAACAGCTTGCAGTTGTTCGAAGTTGTCGCCGTAGATCATGACGGCCAAGTCCGTACGTACACCTGAGATCAGCTCATTGAAGCGCAGCTCGATGGGCTGGCTGAATTCAAAGCTGTTGCCTATCTGCGAGGCGGCGATCTTTTCAAACCTCGCAATCAGATCCTCCTTGCTCAGGGAAGAGTCTGGCCACTCCTTTCTTGGCTTAAGTACGATCACACTGTCGGAGATGTTGGTCGGCATGGGGTCGATAGCTGCTTCTGCGGTACCGGTCCGCGAGAAGACCGTCACGACCTCTGGTTCAGCAGCAATAGCCTTCTCCAGCGCCAACTGCATAGCCAACGATTGCTCAAGCGACGTCGATGGCACACGCAATGCCTGCATGGCGAGGTTTCCCTCATCAAGGGTTGGCATGAACTCTCGACCCAGCATCGTAAAGCCGACCACGCCCATCCCGAGCATCAAAAGGGCGCTAGCGAACACTGCCTTGGGCCTACGAATCGCCGCTTGGATCGCCGGTTCAATACGGCCGCGCAGGACGCGGATGATTGCTGTCTCATGTTCTTCGTCCTGGTCGCCCTCGTGTCCCTCCTTCTTCGCATGGAGCTTGGGTTCCCTGACCAGCAGGGCAGCCATCGCCGGTACGAAGGTAAAGGAGAAGATGAACGCGCCAACGAGGGCGAGCATGAAGGTGGCGGCCATCGGGTGGAAGGTCTTGCCTTCCACACCTTCCAACGTAAGGATCGGTGCGAAGACCAACAGGATGATCACCTGGCCGAACGCTGCAGGACGCGCCATCTTCCTCGCCGAGTCGGCGGCCACACGCAGTCGCTCCATTGCATTGAGGGGTCGGCCAAGTTCGGCACGCCGCTTCCCAAGCATCAGCAGGGTGGACTCGATCACAATTACCGCGCCATCTACAAGGATGCCGAAGTCCAGCGCTCCCAAGCTCATCAGGTTGCCGCTGATACCGAACTTGTTCATGCCGATAACAGCGAACAGGAACGACAGCGGAATAACCAAGGCGGTGATGGCTGCCGCACGCAGGTTGCCTAGCAGCAGGAACAGCACAACGACGACCAGCAGGGCACCTTCGGTTAGGTTCTTGGCGACAGTCTTGACAGTGGAGTTAACCAGCACACTACGGTCCAGCACTGGCTCTGCGAAGATCTCGGCGGGTAGGGATTCATTGACCTGTGCCAGACGCTCAGCAGCAGCTTGAGCGACGGTGCGGCTGTTGCCGCCAGCGATCATGAGTGCCGTGCCCAGTACTGCCTCATGACCGTTTCGGCTAGCTGCACCAAGCCGTGGGGCGCGCCCCATCCCGACCTCGGCAACATCGGCCACCCGGATCACCACGCCGTCCTTGGTGGCAACCGGCGACTGAGCCAGGTCGTCGGTCGTCAGGGCAAGGCCGTCGGCCCGAACGACCAGTCCTTCGCCCGCACGCTGGACGAAACCGGCACCAGCCTGGACGTTGGAGCGTTCCAGAGCTTGGACCAAATCGGCCAGACCCAGGTTGTATGCCGCCAGTCGAGCGCTGTCGGGGTAGATGCCGTATTCCTTGACGTAGCCACCTACGGTATCAACACCGGCCAGGCCGGGGCTGGAGCGCATCTGTGGTGCGATGATCCAGTCCTGGACAGTACGCAGGTACGTTGCGCGCTCCTGGGCGGTTCCAAGTCGATCGCCCTCTGGTGTCAGGTAAACCTCACCTTCTTGCCAGCCAGCCTGGCCGGGCTTGGCTAGCTTCTTGGGGTCAAATGGCTTGAAGTCCACCGTCCACATGAGAACCTCGCCCAGCCCGGTTGTAACCGGGGAGAGCATGGGGGACACGCCCTCGGGCAGATCTCCGGCAGCCTCCCGCATCCGCTCTGCCACCTGCTGGCGGGCGAAATAGATGTCGGTCTGATCAGTAAAGATCGCCGTGACCTGAGAGAAGCCATTGCGTGACAGGGAACGAGTGGTGTTCAGACCCGGGATTCCGGCCAAGGCCGTTTCCAGAGGATAGGTAACCTGGCGTTCAATCTGCTCCGGAGTAAGGGCAGGTGCGATGGTATTGATCTGAACTTGGCGGTTGGTGATATCTGGTACAGCATCGACTGGCAGCTTGCTCAGTTGGAACAAGCCAAAGCAGGCAATCAATGCAGCCAGAAACACCACGAGCCAGCGGAACTTGACCGCTGCTTCAATGATGATCTTGAACATGGTGTATGAGTTCCCTTAGTGGCCGTGCTCGGCTTCACCCTTGGCCAGTTCGGCCTTGAGCAGGAAGGCATTGGCGCCTACGAGGCGCTCACTACCCGTCAGGCCGCTAAGGATTTCGATTCGATTACCTGCACGACGGCCAGCGAGTACCGGCGTTGCCTTGAAACCACCCTCGACGGCAACGAAGACAACACTTCTGCCATCAACGCTTTGGACCGCATCTGCCGGCACGCTCATGCCTCCGGCGGCGCCATCGGCGATGATGACGGCCGAAACGGGGGAGCCGGCCGGTGGCAACTTCTCCGAAATTGGTTTGGCGCGAATGGTCGCGGTGCCGCCCTGCTGCATCACATTCGCAGCGGCGGCAATGACCTCAGCTTCGAAGCTTCCGCCCGGGCCAGTCACTTCCAGCTTCATTCCGGGCACCGCGAGAGTGGCCAGTGCTGGCGGCGCAGTGAATACGAGTTCATTCATGTCGGGATTGGAAACCTCCGCAACAAGCGTCCCAGCTGAGACGACGCCACCGGGCGTCACTTGGACGTTGCCAACCAAGCCAGCGACAGGACTCGAGATGGTCACCCGGCCGGAACTGTCCGGAGACCCGCTGGCCGCAACCTGCGCACGTGCAGCACTAGCGGCAGCATCCGCGGCCAAAGATCGCGCACGCGACGCCTCCAGCTCCTGGCGTGCCACTACGCCTTGCTCGACAAGGGATTTATCGCGGCCGTAGGCCAGGCGGATGGCTTCGGCCTCCGCCGCTGCGGCAGTAGCGGCGGCCTTGAACGTCGCGGCTTCTCCACTGACAACGATCACCAGGGGCTGGTTGCTCTTGACGGCCGTACCAGGTGCAACAAGCACGCGTTCAACGCGGCCGGTGACCGTTGATGCGATCGCAGCACGCCCCCCGATGGCCGGCTCGACGCGCCCAGCTAGGCGGGTCGATGCGCCACCGCCGCGCCCGACAGCCACCACGCCGATGCCAGAAGCCTTGATCTGGTCAGGGGTCAGCTTGACTACACCTTCCTCGGCCTCCTCTTCGCCGTGATCGCCATCGCCATCACCCTCACTGTGCGCCTCGGCGGAGCCCGGCTTAGCGTCAGCTGCGTGATCGTCGTGACCGTCATCCTTGCCAGCCGGCTTCTCTGCCTGGGCACCACTGGATTTAGCATCCTCCTGGGCACCGCCACTGCATGCGGTCAGCCCGCCGGTCATCAGCAAGGTAGCCAACAGCGTCGCTCCGATGAGCGTTTTGTTTCCGTACTTGTTCATTTTGCCTCCACAAACGGTGCGCGCCCTTCAAGGCGGGCGAGGTCGATTTCTGCTGCCACCCGGCTAAGACGGGCATCCACAGCACTGCCACGAGCAGCGATCAGGGTTGATCGCGTGCTACGCAGCTCCAATTGCGATATACGACCTGCCTCGAATCCGATGCGGGCCAGCCGATAGGCTTCGTCTGCAGCTTGTACGCTCTCATCTGCGGCCCGTGCGCGGCTGTTGGATGCTTTGAGACTCGCAACTGCCCCCAAGCGGGCTGCTTCACTGTCACTCTTCTGAGCAACCAGAACCGCTTCGGCAGCACGTTGTTCCGCGTAGGCGGCCTGGATCGCACCGCGGTTACGGTCAAATAGGGGGATCGAAAGGCTGATGCCCACGTTGTAGGCCTGGTCGCCTGCTTGGCGGAAGCGCGTCTGAGCCACGGACGCACTCAATTGTGGCAAGGCACGCTTGCGCTCGACATCTATAAGGCGACCGGAGGCCTCCGCTTCAGCCTGTGCAATGCGAACGGCAAGCGGGGGTGCCTCAATAGCGACTGGGTGAGAGGGCACGCGGTCAAGCAGGCTTTCACCGATGTCGGTCAGGGGACTGTCCACCAAGGACACCCCGGCCAGGCGCGCAAGCGCCGCATCCCGGTAGGCCTCGGCCTCATCCAGGCTTGCCTTCGCATTGGCGACCTCGCTCCGTGCCTGCACACCGCGCAGGTTGGGCTCACGGCCCTCGCTGACCATCGCAGCCACGGCCTTAGCGTCCTGTTCAATCAACGCCAATGCTTCGCTGGCCAGTTCATAACGGCGCAACGCAGCCTCTGCTTCGGCATATGTTGCCGCCAAGCGCCCGGCTGCGTCACTGCGCATCAGATCACCCCGTAAGCCTGCCGCGCCTGCCTCCGCA
>NZ_JAGXKC010000650.1:0-239 GCF_019091045.1 Stenotrophomonas sp. GbtcB23
GGCGTGCTGGCCTGGGGCAAGTAACGGCCGATGGAGCATGCGGGGGAGGCGATCGTCGCGCTGGCGCCTCTCCCGCCGCGCACCGCCGACAGCCTGAGCCGCTTCACCGACATTCTGCGCGACCTGCGCGCGGAAATGCCCAAGCTGAGCTCGGGCGACCTGGTGGGGAAGCTGGTGAAGGATCCGGGGCTGGTATCCGACCTGCGCAGCACCTGCAAGGAAGAGTCGGTGTACCAGCG
>NZ_JAGXKC010000651.1:0-239 GCF_019091045.1 Stenotrophomonas sp. GbtcB23
TTCCGACATTTCACGCTCGGCGAGCCCCCCGGTCGACTGGATCAGCCGGTCGGCGAGCGTCGACTTGCCGTGGTCGATATGCGCCACGATCGAGAAGTTGCGGATATGGTCCAGCGGCGTTCGGGAGGAATTGGTGCTCATGGCTCGCGCATATAGCAGTGCGAGTCCCTGCCGCAAAGCGGAAAGATAACCTTTCGTTGAGGATAAGGCCGGGTTTCGTGGGGCAATTGGGGCTTGCC
>NZ_JAGXKC010000652.1:0-239 GCF_019091045.1 Stenotrophomonas sp. GbtcB23
GAACACGAAGCGCTGTCTCTGCGCCGCAAACGCATCGGCGCCACCGTCGGCCAGCACCAGCAGCATGTGCACCTGGTCCAGCTCCAACAGCTGAAACACAGCAAGGGTGCGGCCCTTGGCGCTCAGCCAGGCGCGCCACTGCCAGTGCAGGACGGGCAGGGCGGCGACATCGCTGGCGACCTGGGCAGGGGCGGACGCCGCCGCATCCACACCGCGCAGGCGGAGCCGCGCGTGACCGG
>NZ_JAGXKC010000653.1:0-239 GCF_019091045.1 Stenotrophomonas sp. GbtcB23
CCAAAGCGGGGATCGATGTGTGGGTGTCCCCGGTCAAGCGCAGTTGATTCTGTATCGCGCGAAGAGCAGCGTTTCAGTTCTTGCGAGCTGGGGCGGCCGTCGGGCAGCCCCGCTCCGGGACACGCCGCAAGTACGACCTTGTAGGCTGCAAGAAAACATCCATGTTCTCTAGCGTCCCTCCGGGGGCAGCCCGCCGGCCGCCCCCGATGGTGGGTCGTGTGCGGAAGCAAAAATCAGCC
>NZ_JAGXKC010000654.1:0-239 GCF_019091045.1 Stenotrophomonas sp. GbtcB23
GTTCTGGTTGAAAGTCTGTAGTTAATGCGGGGTATATGTTCCGATTTAGATCCAATATGGTAGGGCTTGATCCCTCCCCTCCCCTTTCTCTCATGCTGCAAAAAACGCTGCTTTATCTATTCGACCCGTGGTGCGGGTTGTGCTACGTCGCCGCTCCGGCGCTCGACGCGCTGACTAACGACTCCTCTATCGAACTGATGTTATTGCCAAGCGATCTATTCACAGGCCGTGTTGCTCGC
>NZ_JAGXKC010000655.1:0-239 GCF_019091045.1 Stenotrophomonas sp. GbtcB23
TCGACGAGCCCGAGGACTCCACCCTCGTCGTCCTGCGCACCGACGTCAACCCGCGCACGGCCCAGAACGCAGCAGAAGACCGCCGCTTCCTCGACTACCTGCTATCCCCCCGCGGCCAGCAGGTGCTCACCCGCGAAGCGCGCCTGATGTCGATCGTCCCCCCCCAACCGCTCCGCGCGCCCGCCCGGAGCTACCGGCCGCTGCTGCTTGTCCCGGGCCTGCTGGTCTACCTGGATGCC
>NZ_JAGXKC010000656.1:0-239 GCF_019091045.1 Stenotrophomonas sp. GbtcB23
GATTTACATTTCCGTCTTCGATATCGCTGTTCAGGGTCACCCGCCGGCCTCATTCAATAGAACCCATCCTCCAGCTCGACCCCCGCTCATCCTGCGCAGTCAGATCAGGTTGAACTGTGCTCGGTCTTGGACCGCCGGAAATTTGAGTTTCCAGGGCAGAGCATGCCAGCTCCGTGGTCGGAATCTATGTTTTAAATGGCGAGATCCCCGATGAGGGAAGCATGAATACCGCCATATGG
>NZ_JAGXKC010000657.1:0-239 GCF_019091045.1 Stenotrophomonas sp. GbtcB23
AATATGATAATACAATCATATGGTCGACCAAAGTATGAGTCTCACATGCGATTTATTCGGGCAATTTCCGTTCTCCTGACATTGGCGGTCGTCGCCGCTGTCGGGTTCCTTCTCATCGGATGGCGTTCGGAGATCCCTCCGGATGATCAGGCGGCAAGTGCCCAATATCCCCCCGACCTCGTCCCCCAGGGCGCGCTGCTTGCCTCGGTCGGCAACTGTAACGCCTGTCACACCAAGCC
>NZ_JAGXKC010000658.1:0-239 GCF_019091045.1 Stenotrophomonas sp. GbtcB23
GATCGCGCCGGTACCGATTGCCGTACCGTCGGAAATGTCGGCCGTAGCATTCTGTCCCAATGCGGTTCCGGCCACCGTTCCAGGTGTGGGCGTTCCCCCGAGATAGGTCGCGATCGCTCCGTCACCGCCGGCGGTGCCGCCATTCCCGGGTCGAGCACCCGCACCCATAGCGACAGAGCCCGTCGCCTCTGCACCGCGACCAATCGCGATGGAATCGACACCTGAAGCCGCAGCCTCCG
>NZ_JAGXKC010000659.1:0-239 GCF_019091045.1 Stenotrophomonas sp. GbtcB23
GCCGCGCTTACTTGCAGGTTTCGATCTGCTTCAGCGCGGCGGAAATGCCCTGCAGGGAATAGGCGTAGGAAGTCTTGGTGCCGCGGCCCGACACGGCGCTGACGCTCATGTTGTGGCCGGTCTTCATCGCGGCAACCAGCGCCGGCTCTTCCGCCGCGTTCTCGACCCAGGCGGCCTTGTCCTTGGTGAACATCACGAAGGCCTTGCCGTCGATGCTGACCGTGACCTTGGAGTTCGCC
>NZ_JAGXKC010000066.1:0-10742 GCF_019091045.1 Stenotrophomonas sp. GbtcB23
GAGGAGCTTGTCGACGAAGTCGCGAAAAATTACTACGGCACTGCAAACGATACTCAAGAACAGCGCGAAAAATTTTTGTTGAAGGTCGAGCCCGCCCGCGGCGTTGCTGGTCCGCGTTGGCTCAACCCTGAGGCAACGCAGCGGGTCCTGCGGAGGACGGCGCCCCACGCCGAAAGGCTGCGCGAAGTGAAGAAGGTTCAAGCCGAAGCCAACGGTGAGCCATGAAGCAAGTGCGTCGCCTCAAGGGTGGGCTTTCAGCCGCCTAGCCCAGCCCATCAGGGGTAGTAGGTGTTTCGGTAGGTTAGTTCCGGAATTGCTTGGCCGCAGCCGCAACTTGAAGGTCGCCCTTCGGCCGGGGTTGTTTGGTCCGGTTCCACGTCAGGTTGGTCGGACTTGGCGGGATGATGGCCGCTTCATTGCCGGGGATTGCGGGGCCCATCCATGGGCCCCGCCCCTCCGCGCGCAGGCGCGCGGAGGGGCCGGCCGTTCGGCTGGCCGGATTCGCTCCGGGCGAATCCGTCGAACCCGGCGTGGCTTCGATCAACCCGTCTCTCCGCCAGACCAATAAAAAAGCCGCCCAGTGGGCGGCTTCTTCATTGATCTGGCGGAGAGAGGGGGATTCGAACCCCCGAAGCGCGGTTTAGACGCTTACACACTTTCCAGGCGTGCTCCTTCAACCGCTCGGACACCTCTCCGGACCTGCTGCGATAACCCGCTGCAGGGGCGCAGATTCTAGCCGGGGAACGCGCGATGCACAAGCACCTTCACACATGGGCTGGGGGGCTGGACAGGCGTGGCACAATGGACGTCCCGATGAAGACGGTGGCCTGATGTCCTATCTCGTCCTTGCCCGCAAGTGGCGTCCGAAGCGTTTTGCCGAGCTGGTAGGCCAGGAACACGTGGTCCGTGCGCTCAGCAATGCGCTGGACAGCGGCCGGGTGCACCATGCATTCCTGTTTACCGGCACCCGAGGGGTCGGCAAGACCACCATCGCGCGCATTTTCGCCAAATCGCTGAATTGCGAGCAGGGCACCAGCGCCGATCCCTGTGGCCAGTGCCCGGCCTGCCTGGATATCGATTCCGGGCGCTACATCGACCTGCTGGAGATCGATGCCGCCTCCAATACCGGCGTGGATGATGTCCGCGAGGTGATCGAGAACGCCCAGTACATGCCCTCGCGCGGCAAGTACAAGGTCTACCTGATCGACGAAGTGCACATGCTGTCCAAGGCGGCGTTCAATGCGCTGCTGAAGACGCTGGAAGAACCGCCGGAACACGTGAAGTTCCTGCTGGCCACCACCGACCCGCAGAAGCTGCCGGTCACGGTGCTGTCGCGCTGCCTGCAGTTCAACCTCAAGCGGCTTGACGAGGACCAGATCCAGGGCCAGATGACCCGGATCCTGGCCGCCGAAGAAATCGAATCGGACCCGACCGCGATCGTGCAGCTGGCCAAGGCCGCCGACGGCAGCCTGCGTGATGGCCTGTCGCTGCTCGACCAGGCCATCGCCTATGCCGGTGGCGCGCTCCGCGAAGACGTGGTGCGCACCATGCTGGGCACCGTTGACCGCACCCAGGTGGCGGCCATGCTCGAGGCCCTGGCCGACGGCGATGGCGTGCGCCTGCTGCAGGTAGTGGCCGCGCTGGCCGAATTCTCGCCCGACTGGAGCGGTGTGCTGGAAGCGCTGGCCGAAGCCCTGCACCGCATCCAGGTGCAGCAGCTGGTGCCCGGCGCCCAGGCCGATGGCGAAGGCATCGATGCCGCCGCCTTCGGCCAGCGCCTGCGCCCGGAAGTGGTGCAGCTCTGGTACCAGATGGCACTCAGTGGCCGCCGCGACCTGCACCTCGCTCCCAGCCCGCGCGCCGGCTTTGAAATGGCCGTGCTGCGCATGTTGGCGTTCCGCCCGGCCGCTGCGGTGCCGCCGGTGCCGCGTGACCCGGGCACCGGGACCGAGGTGGGAAGTGGTTCGCGCGGTGCGGAGCAGGGTGGCATGGCCGCCGCGCCGGCCGCCGTGGCCGCGCCCGCCGCCGCCGTCGCCGCGCCTGTGGCCGCTTCGGCACCGGTGACCCCTGCGGCGCCCGTGGTCGCCCCGGCCGCGCCGAAACCGACGCCTGCGCCGGCAGCGGAACCCGCCGCCGAAGACGACCTGCCGCCGTGGCACCAGGCCGGCAGCGACGAGCGTGATGAAGCGTTGGCGGTGGAACTGGCCAGCCCCGACGCCGCCATGGCCGCGCCGTGGGAAGCCCCGCCGGTACGCGCGCCCGCGCCCGTCCAGGCGGTGGCACCCGCGCCGCGCCCGCAGGGCATCGCCATCAGCCCGTCGCCGGCGGCCGGCAACGCCGGTCCGGTCGCGCTGGCCTCGGCTGAAACTTGGCTGGAACTGGTCGCCCAGAGCCAGCTGAATGGTCCGTCGCGGCAGCTGGCCGCGCATGCGGCCTTCATCGGGTTCCAGCACGGCATCTTGAAACTGGCCGTATCGCCCGGATTTGAGTACCTGTGTTCGGACCGTTCGCTGGCGGCCCTGACCGAGGCCCTGTCGGGCCCGCTCGGGATGACCCCGAAGATCGTGATCGAACATGGCAACGCCGAGGCCGAAACGCTGCACCAGCGTTCCGACCGCCAGCGTGGCGAACGACAGCAGGCGGCCGAAACCGCCTTCATGGCCGACCCGTCGGTGCAGCTGCTGATCCAGCAGCATGGCGCCCGGGTCGTGACCGATTCCATCCGTCCTTTTGATGAGTAACACGACATGCGCGGCAACATCGCCCAACTGATGCAGCAGGCCCAGAAGATGCAGGAAAACCTGCAGAAGGCCCAGGAAGAACTCGCCAAGCTGGAAGTCACCGGCACTGCCGGCGGCGGCATGGTCAGCGTGACCCTGACCGGCGCCAAGGAGTGCCGAAAGGTGCGCATCGATCCGTCGATCCTGTCCGATGCGGAAATGACCGAAGACCTGGTCGCGGCCGCCTTCAACGACGCCTCGAACAAGATCGATGCCGAATCCAAGAACCGCATGGGCTCGGCCACGGCCGGCATGCAGCTGCCGCCCGGCATGAAGCTGCCGTTCTAAGCGTGAGCCTGCCCCTGCTCGAACAGCTGATCGAGGCCTTCCGGGTACTGCCCGGGGTGGGTCAGAAGACCGCCCAGCGCATGGCCTACCACGTGCTGGAGCGCGAGCGCGAGGGCGGCAAAAAGCTGGCCGAGGTCCTGGCCAAGGCGATCGAGCGCATCGGCCATTGCGCGCAGTGCCGCGATTTCAGCGAGACCGAAATCTGCGCGGTGTGCGCCAATGGCAGCCGCGAACGCCAGCAGCTGTGTGCGGTGGAATCGCCGGCCGACCGGCTGGCCATTGAAACCGCCACCGGGTTCCGCGGCGTGTACTTCGTGCTGCAGGGGCGGCTGTCGCCGCTGGACGGCGTCGGCCCGCGCGAACTCGGCCTGGACCAGCTGGAAGCACGGCTGGGGCAGGGCGAGGTGCAGGAGCTGATCATCGCCACCAGCGCCACCGTCGAAGGCGAGGCCACCGCGCATTACCTGGCGCAGCTGGCGCGCGCCCACAAGGTGCGGCCCAGCCGGCTGGCGCAGGGCCTGCCGCTGGGTGGCGAGCTGGAATACGTGGACCGCGGCACGCTCTCGCACGCGTTCGGCACCCGTACCGAAGCAACCTGACCACCGGCGTTGCCGGCAACCCTCAAGGTGACCCCATGTCTGAAGACACCCTGTTCGGAAAGATCATCCGCCGCGAAATTCCGGCCACCATCGTCTACGAAGATGACGAGGTGCTGGCGTTCAAGGACATCGCGCCGCAGGCGCCGGTGCACGTGCTGTTCATTCCCAAGAACGAAGCCATTCCCACGCTGGACGACGTGCAGCCCTCGCAGGCGCACCTGATCGGCAAGCTGGCGCTGGCGGCGGCAGCGTACGCACGCCGCGAGGGCTTCGCGCAGGATGGCTACCGCATCGTCATGAACTGCCGCGAGCACGCAGGGCAGACGGTGTTCCATATCCATCTCCACCTGTTGGCCGGCGCGCCGTTGGGGCACTTCGGTACGCCGAGTGCATGAAAAAAAATCGCCCCGAAGGGCGATTTTTTTTTACCACCAACCCCAACCGCGGTAGCCCCAGCCGGGACCCCAACCCGGGCCCCACGGGCCATACGGATAGACCGGCACCACATCCACCTGGCGCTGTTCCGGCCACAGGTAGATCACGTCGGCCTCCAGCTTGGGCAGGCGGTACTCGTAATCGCCGATGCGGGTGTTTTCGTAGCCGGCGATCTTGCCGATGAAGGTCACGTCGCGGCCTTCCTCGAACACGGCCGGATCGTAGAAGCCGGCACGGCAGGCCACGAAGCGGCCATCGCTGGCGTCGTTGGAACTGGTGTTCGGGCGGCCGCTGCCATTGAGCGGGCGCGACAGCAGCTGGAAGCAGGTCTGGCCCTGGCCCGGGGTGGTTTCGATGATGCGTCCGCCCCAGCGGACCGGCGTGCCCACCTGCTGGGTGGCGACCGAATCGCGTGGGCTGACCACGCTGAACTGCCCCTGCAGCGGTTTGGGGGCCGTGGCACAGGCGGCCAGCGCCAGCGACGCGGCAAGGGGAAGCAGGATCTTGACGTTCATGAGGTTGCTCCGGTGGACGGGCGATGCCTGTGCAGGTCACGCACGAGTGAAGGGTCGAGCTCAGCGCCAGCGTAGCGCGCGTGAACGAAACGCTGGCTGAGCGGAATCAACGCCGGGTCGGGACGTTGCCGGTGGACGCGCTGCGCCCACTCCGTGGCGGTTTCCGCAGGTTCCCGGGCCAGGCCATGCCGCGCGTAACGCCGCCCCAGCCGGTGCCAGGCCCGCAGCAGGGGATCGCGCTCGCGCTCCCCTCGGGCCAGCAGCCATGCCATCCAGCCTAGCGCGCCGCCTGCGAAGGCAATGAAAATGCCAACCAGCTGCGCCGGCTCCAGCTTGTCGATGCCAAGGGGACGCAGCAGCTGCTGCTGGCGGTTGGCGTCGAAGGACAGCACCAGGTCGTTCCAGCTGCGGCGCAGGAAATCTCCCACCTGGCCAAGCTGCAGCCAGCGGCCTTCCAGGGTGGTGCCGGCGCCGTCGCCCGGGCGGTCTTCCAGCGTGTCATAGATGCGCTCGGGCGCGACCGCCGCGGTCGGATCCACCCGTACCCAGCCGCGCTGCGGCAGCCACACCTCGGCCCAGGCATGCGCGTCCATCCGACGCACCACGTAGTAGTTGCCGTAGGGATTGCGCTGGCCGCCGGCAAAGCCGGTCACCACCCGTGCGGGAATGCCGGCACTGCGCATCAGCACCACGAACGAAGAGCTGAAGTGCTGGCAGAAGCCGGCCTGCTGGTCGAACAGGAACTCGTCCACGCTGTGCCGGCCCGGTGCCGGCGTTGAAAGCGTGTACGCGAAGCGCGAGCGGATCCAGTCCAGCGCCCGCGCCACGATGGCCGCATCGTTGCTGCCCGCCTCCTGCCGCCACTGCCGGCCCAATGCCGCCGTGCGCGGATTGAGGTCGGGCGGCAGCTGCAGCGCCAGCTGGCGCTGGAACGCGCTGAGCGGCTCGGTGTACGCCGCCGCCGGTGCCGACTGCAGGCGCCACCGGGTGAGTGCCGACAGGTTGCGATCGCTGCGCAGGCTGTAGGTGCCATCCAGCGTGGTGCCGGCCGGTGCCTGCAGGGGCAGGTCCAGCGCCACCAGCTGGCGGCGGTCGGTGGGCTCGTAGTCGATCTGGTAGTCCCAGCGCGCCGCGCCGCGGGTCACCGGCGGTGGCGGGCGTCGCTCGCTGTAGGGATCGCGGTCCCAGCGCCGACCGTCGAAGCGGGTCATCACCGGGCCGCGCCAGTAGCGCTGCTCAGGCGGGGGCGCGGCACCGATGAAGCTCACCCGCAGCGCGGTGGCATCATCGGCCATCAGGTCCAGCCACTCGGAAGGTTCCATGTGGTCGGACAGGCCGGGCTTGCCCACCGCGCGGTCCGGCAGCCCCCACAGCGGCTCGCTCAGCCGCGGGAACAGCCAGAACGCGGCCAGTGCCAGTGGCAGGCCCAGCGCCACCAGCTTGCCCACCCCGCGCAGCTGTTCGGCCAACGCGGCGCCGGGCGCATGCCCTTCCGCGCGCGCCAGGCGCTGCAGGGTGAGCAGCGTAGCCAGCGCCGCCAGTACCGCCAGGCCCATTGTCAGCGGGCCCTGGTCGAGCAGGAACGCAGCGAACGGGGCGAACAGCGCAAAGCCCAGCAGGCTGCGCGCATCGCGCAGGCTGCGCAGCTCGCTGGATTTCAGTGCCAGCATCGCCGCCAGCAGCGCACAGCCGGTATCGCGGCCCGGGCGGGCGCCCATCTGCCAGTAGATCGCGGCCAGCATGCCGAGCACCAGCAGCACGCGGACCGGACCGGGCAGCACGCGTTGCCCGGACACCAGTGCGGTGAGCACCGCCGCCACGGCGAACACGCTGGCCAGCAGCGGCGGCAGCTGCAGCAGCAATGGCACCAGGGCCAGCGCCGCGCTGGCCAGGGTCCAGCGGCGGGCGGCGGGTGACAGCAGCGGGGCGGAAGGGTCAGCCATGCGGCATCAGCGCCAGTGCGCGTTGGCAGAGGTGGTGGTGGCTGCTGCCCTGGCCGGGACCCAGCGCCGGTTGGCCGGGGAGCTGCAGCGTGTAACGGCGGCCTTCGCGTTCGGCCAGGTCGACCCAGCGCGCCAGCCGCGAGATCTTCATTTCCAGCGGCAGCGGACCCATCTGCCGCCAGTCCAGCAGCACGTCCACGCCCAGCGGCCTCTCGTACTCGCGTACCAGCAGCGTGTCGCGGCGTGCGGAGTGCTTCCAGGAAATGCTTCGCTGCGGGTCGCCCGGCCGGTAGGGGCGCAGCTGGTGCAGTTCATCGCCACTGGCATGCACGCGGGTGTGCAGCGGGTCGCCATCGCCCTCGGGCAGCGGCGGTGGCTGCTGCTCGGGCGCGGCGTAGACCAGCAACGGCGTGTCGGGCCACACCCATGACCATGCCCGCACCAGCCCCAGCGGCTGGGTGGTGGAAATGCGGATGCGCTCCACGTCCAGCCAGCCGCGACGCGTGGTGGGCAGCGACAGGTCCACTTCGATCTGGTCGGTATCCACCAAGTGCCCGTAACCCTGGCTGTCGCCCAGCGCCAGCACCAGGCCGCGACGCACGCGCGTATCGGCACGCGACAGGTTGATGCGCAGGCGCAGCGTGGCGCCGGCCACCACCGGTTCGGCCGACACCGCATCGATCTGCAGGCCCGACAACTGCAGGTGCGCGCTGAGCGCGCTGGCAACGGCCACCGTGGCCAGCAGCAGCGCCAGCAGCAACGCCGGGTTGTTGTTGTAGTTCAGCGCGCCCAGCAGCATCGTCCCCAGCAACAGGGCCACGAACAGGCCGAAGCGGGTCGGCAGCACGTAGATGCGGCGGCGGTCCATGCGGCGCGGCAGGCTCTCCGGCTGCCGTGGCCGGGCCATCAATACCAGCCTGCGCCAGCGGTCTCCCCAGCCGCTGCGCACTCAGTCCACCGGAACGGTCTGGAGGATGGCGCGGGCCAGCGCCGGTCCGGTGCTGGCCTCGGCTTCGGGCACCAGCCGATGTCCGGCCACCGCGATGAACAGCGTCTGCACGTCTTCGGGCACCACGTGGGTGCGGCCCAGCAGCAGGGCATGCGCTTTGGCCGCACGCAGCAGCGCCAGTCCCGCGCGCGGCGACAGGCCGACCCGCACGCCGGCGTGCTGGCGGCTGCGCGCCAGCAGTGCCTGTACGTATTGGATCAGCGCTTCGCTGGCATGCACCTGGCTGACCGCATCGCGCAGGGCACGCACCTGGTTGTCATCCAGGCAGGCGGTGGCCTGTGCGATCAGGTGGCGACGGTCGGTGCCGCGCAGCAGCTCGCGTTCGGATTCGGGGTTGGGATAGCCCAATGCAAGCCGCAGCAGGAAGCGGTCCAGCTGCGAATCGGGCAGCGGGAACGTGCCCGAAAGATCCACCGGGTTCTGGGTGGCGATCACGAAGAAGGGATCGGGCAGTGGATGGGTCACGCCATCAAGGGTGACCTGCTGCTCGGCCATCGCTTCGAGCAGCGCGCTCTGCGTACGTGGCGGCGCGCGGTTGATTTCATCGGCCAGCAGCACATGCGTGAAGACCGGGCCGGGATGGAACTGGAACTGGCGACTGGCCGCCTCATAAACCGAGACGCCGAGCACATCGGCGGGCAGCAGGTCCGAGGTGAACTGCACGCGCTGGAAACCCAATCCCAGGCTGGAGGCCAGTGCGTGGGCCAGCGTGGTCTTGCCCAGGCCGGGCAGATCCTCGATCAGCAGGTGCCCACCGGAGAGCAGCGCGACGAATGCCAAGCGGACTTCATGGGCCTTGCCCAGCACAAGCCCATTGACCTGGTCCTGTGCGTTGCGCAGGGACTGTCGCAGTTCTTCGGGTAGCATGGCGGGCACGCGGGGCGAAGTATCCATGTTCGTCTCGTGTCGATGATTCCTTCGATTCTATAGAGCAATGCAGGGCGAACAACGCGCACGCACAATTTTTTTGGTGTTGTGGACGCTCATCACGGCCGTCAAGCTCGTGGTGGCCGCGCGTCTGCCCCTGTTCGTGGACGAAGCGTTCTATTGGCAGGAAGGCCAGCACCTGGCCGCCGCCTATTCCGACCTGCCCGGGCTGACCGCCTGGCTGGCGCGCCTGGGCGTGGAGCTGGGCGGCAACCACGTGCTGGCGCTGCGCCTGCCGTTCCTGGCGATCGGCGCGATGCTGCCGTGGATGGTCTCACGCATCGCCACCCGCTGGTTTGGCGCGGTGGCGGGCTGGCAGGCGGGCAGTCTGACCGTGTTGATGCCCCTGTCGGCCACGCTGGGCATGCTGGCCGTGCCCGATGTACCGATGGCGCTGGCGGCGGTGCTGTGCCTGGATGCCGGCGCGCGCCTGCTGCGCAACGTCGATGCGGCGGCGGCGGTGAAGCTGTCGTTGGGGCTGGTGATCGGCGCGCTGAGCCATTACCGCTTCATCGGCGTGATCGTGGTCGGTTTCATTGCCCTGCTGCTGTTGCCGCAGGGGCGGCGCACGCTGCGTGACCCGCGCGTGTGGGTCGCCCTGGCGGTGGGCGTGATGGCCTGGCTGCCGCTGCTGGCGTGGAATGCCGACAACCAGGATGCCGGCCTGAAGTTCCAGGTGGTCGAACGCCACCCGTGGGCATTCCAGTGGAGTGGCCTGTGGTTCCTGGTGATCCAGCCGATGCTGGTCACGCCGATCCTGTGCATCGCGATGTGGAAGGTGGCATTGGCCGGCACCCGTTCCGGCGGTGGCGCACGTGCGCAGTGGCGCTACTTCGGCCTGGTGGGTGCGGTGTCCACGCTGGCGATCTTCGCATTGGGCTTCTTCACCGACGTGGAGCGCATCAGCTTCCATTGGCCGTTGCCTGGCTACCTGGCGCTGCTGGTGGCGGTGCCGGTGGTGCTCAATGGCTGGCCGCGCTGGCTGCGCCGCACCGGCTGGTGGCTGGCCGGGGCAGGGCTCGCACTGGCGTTCTCGTATTACCTGGTGGCCTCCAGTCCGGGCCTTCGCGAGCAGCTGGCCGGCGACAAGTATTACCCGCGCAATTTTGCCGGCTGGGCGCCGCTGGCCGATGAGGTGCGCAAGGAGCTGGCGGGCATGCCGCCGGGCACGCGCGTACTGGCCGGCAACTTCAAGGTAGGAGCCGAGCTGGGCTTCCAGCTGCGCGATCCACGCATCGAAGTGCTGCGCCACCCGCTCAACGACAAGCACGGCCGCACCGCGCAGCTCGGCCTGTGGGGCCTGCTGCACGATGGCCAGCGCGATGCGCCGATGCTGCTGGTGCTCTCGCCCAGTGACCAGCGTTACCGCGACCTGCTTGAGCGCTACCACGACATCTGCGCGCAGGTGGGGCCGTTGCCGCCGCCGCGCGTGGTCAGCCAGGACCATGGCTACCAGCGCTTCCTGCTGTTCAAGCTGCCTGCGCAGCGCATCGATGGCCCGTGCGTGACCCCGGCCATGGCCTGGGTGGATGCCCCCCTGCAGGATGAGACCGTGGCCGGGCGCATGGACGTGCGCGGGTGGGCGTTCAAGGACGGCGTCGGGCTGTCGCGCGTGGCGCTGTTGATCGATGGCCAGCCGGTGGGCGATGCGGTGTACGGCCGCGCGTATGACATCACCGCCGCGTGGAAAATCTCCACCGATCCCCAGCACCCGCGCGTGGCCTTCGATGCCACGCTCGACACCCGCCAGCTCGCGCCGGGCAAGCACTGGCTGGGCATGACGCTGTATGGCAACGATGGCAGCGTGGAGCAGTGGCAGGAACAATCCTTCATCGTCCCCGAGCGCTGACCGGGCCGGCATTTTTCACGGAAGAAGAGATCCATGCGCGACGCGTTGCCTGCTGCTGCCTTTCCCGCTGTTGCCGTACCTGCCACCACTGAATCGCGCGTTCTCGCACGGTTGACCCGCCTGCTGTGGTGCAGCGCGCTCGCGGTCACCGTCGTGGGCCTGGCTGCCATGGCATGGCTGGCGCCGCGCGTGCTGTATGCCGACCCGTGGCGCTTTACCCAGAGCCTGCTGGAGCTGCCGTGGCCACGCAACGTGCTCGCCTCGGACAATGGCCACCGCGAGATCCTGCCCAATCTGGTGCGCTACGCCGAACTGGTCTGGCTGCAGGGCAACCAGTGGCTGCAGATCATCACCGGCATGCTGTTGGCCGTGCTGTCACTGGCGGGCATGGCCTGCA
>NZ_JAGXKC010000660.1:0-239 GCF_019091045.1 Stenotrophomonas sp. GbtcB23
ATATGACGACTCCCCTGACGCTGGAAGGCGTCTGGCCTCGGGCACGGTTGATCGGCCGGGAGATTTCCGTCGCAGTTTTCGCCTTGATCGGGCTGGGACCCATAGGCGCCACGGCCGTCGAAAAGGCGATGGCTCTCGGCATGATGGTCATGGCCTTCGATCCTTATGCTCCAGCAGATCTGCCTGTCTGGTCGCACATAGCCCGCAGCGAGTCCCTGGACGATATCCTCGCGCATGGC
>NZ_JAGXKC010000661.1:0-238 GCF_019091045.1 Stenotrophomonas sp. GbtcB23
CCCAGCAGGCGGTCGGCGCCTACCAGCCAGGCGAGGGGCTGGCGCGGGCCCAGCCCGGCACGCAGCTCGCGCGGCGTGTCGACGGTGTAGGAAGGGGCCGCCGGCTGGCGCTGGGCGCGTTCCAGCTCGCGCCGGTCCAGCAGCAGTCCCGGCTCATCGCCGAGCGCCAGCGCCAGCATCTCCGCCCGCTGGGCGGCATTGGCACCGGGGGCCTGCCGGTGCGGCGGATCGGCCGCCG
>NZ_JAGXKC010000662.1:0-238 GCF_019091045.1 Stenotrophomonas sp. GbtcB23
CGCAACACCTTCAACGACGATTACCAGCAGCCGCTCCAGCCGGCCAAGCAGCACCCGCGCTCGGACACCGTGGATTCGCAGCGCGGCGAGGTCGAATGGACCGGCGGCAACCTGTACTTCGATCAATGGAATTACGACTTCCAGTCGCACGTGGTGCCTGCCACACCGCGGTAGCAGCCCCCCGGTGGTGGGGGGGTCCACATTAATTTTTCTCCCTTCAAGGAGAGGGGAGGGAATG
>NZ_JAGXKC010000663.1:0-238 GCF_019091045.1 Stenotrophomonas sp. GbtcB23
CGCGGTGTCAGCTCATAGTCTGTATCGGGTTCAAGCAGATAGTTGGAAGAAATATTTACCTGGACGATCTCCACCTGCCCAGGTTGCAACGTCAGTACTTCGCTTCGAGCTTCCATGGTCAGGTTGACGATAACGCCTGTGTATCTGGCTACTTCGCCGGTCGAAGAGACCACGTGGAACGCGTTGTTCCAAAGGCGGCCGTCCGGCATTGTCTGTGGGATGTCGGCCGCACGAATGG
>NZ_JAGXKC010000664.1:0-238 GCF_019091045.1 Stenotrophomonas sp. GbtcB23
GGCTGGACATCCCCGCCTTCCTGACCACCCCCAACACCGAACTGTGCGGTGCAGGCCCGTGGAAGGCCGTTGTGCACCCGCACGGCGGCCCGTGGGCGCGCGATGGCATGGACTTCGTCGGTTCCATGTGGGTGCCGCTGATGGCGTCGCGCTGCATGGCGGTGCTGCGCCCGCAGTTCCGCGGCTCGGCCGTCTGGAGCCGCAGGCTGTGGATGGCCGGCGACGCCGAGTGGGGGCA
>NZ_JAGXKC010000665.1:0-238 GCF_019091045.1 Stenotrophomonas sp. GbtcB23
GGCCGTGCACCACCTCGACGAACCCGAGCACGGTGCGCGGCGCCCATAACGACAGGGGCTGCGGCGCGGCACGGACGAAGGCGTGGGTCAGCGTGGTCACGGTGGTGCCTGCGGCCGGCGTGGTGACCGGGGGCCGCCGCGCCGCCGCGGGATGGGTGATCCTCAAGGCCGGTACGTGCATGACCGCGCGCATCAGGGTCCGCTCCATCGCCCCTCCTGCGCGAGCGGCGCTGCATCC
>NZ_JAGXKC010000666.1:0-238 GCF_019091045.1 Stenotrophomonas sp. GbtcB23
CACACCCAGAACGATCCCACCCTCGTAATCGCCGTTTAGCCCGGAAAGTGCGCGCAGGATCGTCGACTTGCCCCATCCGGATTCACCGATCAGGCCATAGGCCTCGCCCCTTCGGATGCGAAAGGACACATCATCGACGACACGGGTGCGGGCATTCTGTGGGCCGAAGCTGATGGAAAGGCCGACAGCCTCTATCAGAAAACGATCGGATGCGCTCATGCAAGGACTCCGTTGCGGT
>NZ_JAGXKC010000667.1:0-238 GCF_019091045.1 Stenotrophomonas sp. GbtcB23
TACCGGCCGCAGCGGTGGGGTTGCAGGGCTGGGCAAGTCCGGACAGCACCGGGGCGGCAGCGCGCAGGCTGCCCGGGTATTCGAGCCCCGCGACTTCCATCAGGGTCGGGGACGTGGGCATGTGGGTGGGCGATGAAGAGGGGGGAAGTGCTTCCACGGCGGTGCTCCTGGAACGGCTGCTGAGACCGCCAAACCCTGCTGGATCATGGCCTGACGGCGATTCCAATGGAGCGTACGG
>NZ_JAGXKC010000668.1:0-238 GCF_019091045.1 Stenotrophomonas sp. GbtcB23
GCGCAGGCCGGAGTTCTGGGCCAATCTGGCCGATGCGGGCCGCTTTGCACCGGCGCCTGGCGCTCCCGGCGCCCTGCCCCGATCCGAGCTGCGCGTTCTTCGGCGGATCGAACTGTTCCTGCTCACGCCGCTTCGACTGGCCGGCCTGCTGATCGTCTATCCGGTCGTTCGGGATATTCTGCCGGTGATCACGCCTACCGGGTTCTCCTGGCTTGGCACCATAAACGGCCGGATGTGG
>NZ_JAGXKC010000669.1:0-238 GCF_019091045.1 Stenotrophomonas sp. GbtcB23
CGGCCACCCCATGTCCCCCCTGCCGGCCAGCAGCAGAAACGGCGCGAAGGCCACCACCAGCAGCGCGCCGGCGAGCCACCAGGACAGACGGCGGGTCCCATGCAGCGCCCCGCTGGCACGCAGGAGGCGGAGCACCAGTCCGCCGCGCATCAATGAGTAGCTGTCCTGGCTCATGCACGTCGAGCATACCGCTGCGTCCCACCGTCACCATCGCAGTAAAAATACTGACGGCGGGGCA
>NZ_JAGXKC010000067.1:0-10036 GCF_019091045.1 Stenotrophomonas sp. GbtcB23
CCAGCCGCCTGGATGCGGTGGAGGCCAATGTGCTGCGCGACCTCAAGGCGCCGCTATTGGTCGTGCACGGCGAACGCGACGGGTCGGTGCCGGTGGCGTCCGCACGGAAGTTGGCCGAGCTCATGCAGGGCTCGGGCGTGGTGTTCCGTTACCGGGAAATTCCGGGCATGCGGCACAGCCTGTGGGGAACGGCGACCCCGCAGGAGAGCGAGGCACTGCACCAAGAGGTGCTTGAGTGGTTGACGGCGCAGGAAGATGACTCGGAACGCTAACGGTCCTTGCCACGCGGCCGGAAGGGCACCGGCCGCAGGCCTTCTCTAGAGGGCGCCGCGTCAGCGGCGCAGGGCATCGATGATCACGCCAGTGGCGATCTCAACGAGCAGGTACTCGGTGTCGGACTGCCGCACCCAGCGATGGCCGCGGCCAGGTTCGCGCAGATCGTAACGCGAGTAGTCGTCAACCCAGTAACGGCGGTCCACCTCCGACCAGCTGAGCCGGTCGCCGCGGTGCCAGGCCTTCTTCTGCCATCCCGGCGGCGGTGCGTGGCGCTTGTCCGGGCCGCCGGCATGCGGGGGCGGGCCGTTGCCGCGTGCATGGTGGGGCGGATCGGCCCAGGCAGGGGCTGCGGCCAAGGCGGCAACGGTAAGTGTGGCAATGCCAATCAGACGTGCGGCTTTCATATCAACCTCCCATTCCAGCCGCAGCGAGCGGCGGCGTGGTCCGGAATATAGAGCAGGTTCTGTGAAGAAAGCCGTGGGAATGTCGAGGGCTTATGGGCGGCTGAGCAGCAGCCGCGCCTGGGATTGCCAGCCACCAATGAACAGGTCAGGCTTGCCATCGCCATCCAGGTCGCCGCGCGCCATGCTCCAGCTGCGGCCCACAGTGGCGGCTGGAATCACCGAGGCCGTGACGTCGCTGAAGTTGCCCTTCCCATCGTTCTGCCACGCACGTACCTGCAGCGGCACGAAACCGGGCACGTCGATGGCGCTGACCACCAGGTCGGGATGACCATCGTGGTTGAAGTCCACCACGGTGCCGCCCCAGCTTGAGAAGCGGTGGGTGGGCAGGCGGGTACGGGTTTCATCCTTGAAGCGCGCGTTGCCCTGGTTGATCAGCAACCGCGTCTGCGGGTCCTTGTCCCAGTCCCGGTTGTTGCTGGTGAGGTTGAAGAACACCAGGTCCAGCCGGCCATCGCCGTTGGCATCCAGGGCATGCACTTCGCGGGTCTCCGTGGCTACCTGTTTGCCCAGCCGGTCGGTGGCATCGGTGAAGCGCCCGCCGCCATCGTTCAACAGCAGCCGGTTGATCGGATCCTGGCTGGCAATGGCCATGTCCAGGTCGCCATCGCCATCCAGATCGGCCAGCACGATGCCCTGCGCCTGCACGTCGATGGCCGGCAGGTGGGAGGTGCTGGCATCGATGAACCACCCGGGGCGTGCGCGGTCATTGAGCCACAGGAAGGGCTGCGCCACGCCCTCCTTTCCCTCGGTGGTGTTGCCCACCACGATGTCCGGCAGGCCGTCGCCGTTCACATCGCCGACCGCCAGTGCGTTGGCCTGACTGGTCGCGGGCAGGCGTTCGCTTACCCGGGTGAACCCACCCTTGCCGTCGCCGAGGAACAGGTTGTGCTGCTCGGTATCTTCGGCCACGAACACCACATCCAGGTGGCCGTCGCCATTGAAGTCGGCCACGCGCACATGTTCGTTGTCGCCCGCGATGGAACCGAACGCACCGGGCGTTTGGCTGAGCTTGCCGGCGCCATCGTTGAGGTACAGCCGGTTGGCACCGTTCTCCACCGCCACCGCGACATCCAGGTCGCCGTCACCGTCGGCATCCAGCAGCGCCGCATCCAAGGCGTGCAGCTCGGCATCCGCAGGAACGTGGGTAGCGGTGACGTCGGTGAACAGCGTAGTGGCCGGTGGCGTTGGCGCCGCACAGGCGGTGATCGAGGCGCAGGACAGGGCCGTGAACAGCAGGGATGACGGGGTGGGTCGGCGCATGCTGTTCGTTCTCCAGTTCATTCAACGAGGGCCAGTTGCCGCTTGAAGCCTGGCCATAGTGCAAGCTTGTGAGTGACGTTGGTGATGGTCCGGCGCGGGTCGGTGGGGTGTGGCCGGGAAGATGTGCTGCTTCGGCCCTGGCGCCACAGCCCGAACATCACGATCTCCGCGCCCACCGGGAAGGACTTCAGCCAGGCGGCGTCGGCATGCCCGACGCTGACTTCGTAGAAATCACGGCGATCTGCCACGCCTGTGTGCTGGTACTTCGGCGCGCAGTTGAGGAACAGCGAATCCGGCTGCGGCGAGCGGTGCGACCTGACCGTGCCGACCAGCGCCATCGGCAGGTCGGTAGTCCCGGTGCCAATACGCTCCCAGGCTTGGTCGTAGCGTTCCTGGTCGTAGAAGAAATTTTCCCAGTCCACGCGTTTCTTGCCCAGGCGCAGGGTGATCTGCGAGACCACGAGGTCATCGCTCTCACACATCGCGCGCAGCACCAGCAGGTCGGCAAGGGTGCCCAGATAGCCGTCGAGGGTGCGCTGATCGATGCCGCCGCGCTTGAGCGCCTGCTGCAGCAACAGCAGGCGCAGCTCGTGCCGGCCATCGTCCAGCGCAGGCAGGAACTCAGGATCCGAACCAGCGGACAGAATGGCCTGCAAGCGGCCGGGGGCGTTGTACCGGCAGCCCGGCTGGTGCTCGGCGCCCTTGGCCAGGGCGATATAGGAAGGGTCCGCCGCCACAAACCTGACCGGGGCGCCGCACCCTTCGCTGTCGCAAAGCAGGGTGGGCAGGGACTGCTGCGTATCGTGGCGCTTCTGCAGGCCCTCGATGCGATGCAGGGTGCCGTGCGTTCCCACGGCCCTGCGCATCTTCATGTCACCGCTCATCTTCGCGTTCAGCCCGGATAGGCCGGGAAGCGCTCATCGGGGTGGTGCTTCTTCCACTCGGTATGGGCCACGGTGCCCTCCCAGGCGAGGAAGGTGTTCGGCACGCGCCCACGACCGGACCAGGTTTCCTGGGTATGCGGCAGCCAGTAACGCGGCGGCAGTTCCTTGCGTTCTGCCTTGGCGGGTTTGGCCCGCTTGGCCGGGTTGGCGGCTCCCTCGCTGCCCAGCAGGGCGCGCAGCCGGCGCTGCTGTTCCGGGCTGAAATCGTCGAAGCTGGTGGTCAGCAGCAGGGTGACGCGCTCATACGCCTCCTTGGTAGCTGCCCGCAGCACTGCGTGCGGGGAGAGGGAAGCAGACGGCTTGCGGGGCATGAGAGTCCAGGAAAGATGGGCTGAAGGCGGTCACGATAACAAATGACCGTGTGATCATTTCCCGGATTCTGCGTCAGACAACCCGCGGGGGAGGCACGGATTACTCTTTCGAGGCATGCGCGGCAGCGCCGATGGGTCCCCAATGGGGTCAGCCAGATCGACGCTGGAGGCGCCCCGGTGCAGCTGTTGTACGCAACCTTTCCCGACCGCATGCCCGGCGTGGGCCTGCTGTTGTTTCGCCTGGTGCTGTCGTTGATGCTGGTAGGCCCGTGGGGCCTGCGCGGGGCGCTGCCCCCTCCCGACCTGATCGCGTGGGCGTGGCTCGCCGCCGCCCTGATCGCGTTCGGCGGACTGCTTCCGTTGGGGATAGGAGTGGCGCTGGTCCTGGCCGGGGTGGATGCCGCGCTGGACGGCTGGCCGTTGGCCGGACTGCTGCTGGCGCTGCTGTTGCTGGGTCCGGGCGCGTATTCGGTGGATGCGGTGCTGTTCGGTCGACGGGTACTGGAGCGGCCGGCGTCGCGGCGCGGCAGCGACGACCACACGGGCACTCACCCGAAAGAGTAGTCGTGCGCCCAACCAATCGGGGCTTGGGCAGGGCGCGCTGCAGGCACAGCATGCACGGGTGGATTTCGCGAGGTCCGAGCCAATGCATGCCAACCATCCGGCATCTGCCGTGGAACCCGTGCCGGGCGCACCTTCGCGCGCGGTGGGGCGGGCGGTCGACTACATCGAGGCCAACCTGTCCGAACCCCTGCAGCTGAGCGCCATTGCCGGGGCGGCGTGCATGAGCCGTTTCCACTTTGCCCGTACGTTCCGCGAGCAGACCGGGCTGAGCCCGATGGAATACCTGCGCATGCGGCGCATCGAGCGCGCCCGGCACCTGCTGCGTACCGAGGGGCAGCGCGTCTGCCAGGTTGCCAGCGCGCTGGGTTTCTACGACCAGAGCCACTTCGTGCGCTGGTTCCGCCGCAGCCTGGGCTGCACGCCCACGGCCTACGTGCGCGCTGCCGTCCCGTCGGGGTGCCAGCCGTGCGACGGTGCGCCTTGCCGGTAGTTGTTTTTGTATGATGGCCCCGACGCGCAGGGGCTGACCATGACGATCACATTCCGGGCCATCGCCTGCGCGCGCCTGCTGCTGCTGGGCGGCCATGCTGCGGCGTTGGACCCGGCGCGGGCGGTGGGGCAGTTCCACCACACCGCGTGGACGGTCAACCAGGGCGCACCGGGGCAGGTGACCGCGCTGGCGCAGACGGCGGATGGCTATCTCTGGCTGGGCACCGAAATCGGCCTATACCGTTTCGATGGCGTGCGTTTCACGCGCTTCGTGCCGCCCGGCGATGACGCCTTTCCCGCGACCAGTGTGTCGACCCTGTACGCCGCACATGATGGCGGGTTGTGGGTGGGCTTCCGCTATGGCGGGGTGAGCCGGGTAGAGCGCACGGGTGTGCGCCACTACGGTTCAGCGGCGGGGCTGCCGACCAGCACCGTGTTCCGTTTCGCCGAAGACGGCGAGGGCCGCTTATGGGCCGCCACCTTCACCGGCCCGCTCTTCCTGCAGGGCCAGCGCTGGGTGCGGCCCACGCAGGCGATGGGCTACCCGGGACGACAGGCGCGTACGTTGTTCACCGATCGCGAGGGCACGCTGTGGATCGCCACCGAGGCCGGCATGGTGGTGTTGCGGCGCGGGGCAAGCGCATTCGAACGGGTGCCGGCGCGCGTGGGCCGGGTAAGCCAGATCGCCCAGGCGCCGGACGGAGCCATCTGGGTGGCCGAAGCGGACGCCGGTGTGCGCCCGCTGTCCGGCCAGGGCGATGCCGTGGAATCGGCCGGGCTGCTGTTCGACCGCGACGGTGTGCTCTGGGCGACCACGCTGGGGACCGGGCTGGTTCGCCGCTCACCGCAACGCAACCGGGCGGAGGTGGAACGCTTCCGCCGGGTGGACGGGCTCAGCTCCGATTACGCGCAGCCGTTGCTGGAGGATCGCGAGGGCAATGTGTGGGTGGGCGGCAGTCGCGGGCTGGATCGCTTCCGCCATGCCAACCTGGTGCAGGTGCCGATGCCCGAAGGTGCGCAGGAGTTTGCCATGGTCGCGGACGGCAACGCGCTGCTGGTGGGCACCCGCAACCACCCGTTGCAGCGCGTGGACATGGCCACACGCCAGACGCTGGCGCTGCCGGCGGGAATCACCGCCATGCACCGCGATGCCGCCGGCACCACGTGGTTGGCCGGGCCGGACGGGGTGTGGCGCCGTGACGGCGAGCGGTTCTCGAAGGTATCCGGGCTGCCGGTGGCGGCGCGCTCGGGTGTGCAGGCCATCGCGACCACCCCGGACGGCGCGCTGTGGGTGTCCTTGAACACGCCGGGTGTGTACCGGTTCAAAGACGGGCAGTGGGCACACTTCCAGGACAGGCCTGGATTGCCCACGGGTGGTTCGCCGCTGGTGATGCAGACCGATGCCAGCGGGCGGCTATGGCTGGGCTTTGCCCGTAACGCGGTGGCAGTGCTCGACCACGGAGTTTTCTCCACGCCATGGACGGGCGAACCGCTGGACGTGGGCAACGTCACGGCGTTGTTCGAGGACGCGCAGGGCATGTGGATGGGCGGCGAGCGCGGCTTGGCGCGGGTGGCCGAAGGCCGGTTGCACAATGTGCTGCCGGCGGTGCGCGAAGACCTGCGTGGCATCAGCGGCATCGTGGCCGATGCTGCAGGCGGCCTGTGGTTCAACGGTGCACGTGGCGTGGTGCACGTGCGCGCCGGCGACATCGCCGGCCTGTTCAACGCGCAGGGCACCCCGCGTTACGAGCGCTTCGACGCGCTGGATGCGTTGCCCGGCATCGCCGCCCAGTTCCGGCCACTGCCCACCGCTGCGCGGACCCAGGATGGGCGGCTGTGGTTTTCCACGACCAGCGGCCTGGTGTCGATGGATCCGGCGCAGATCGTGCGCAACCCCGTAGCACCGCCGGTGGAGATCCTGTCGGTGGCGGTGGATGGGGCCGACGTGCCGATCAATGCAGGCGCCGTGGAGCTGCCGGCAGGAACGAAGAACCTGCGCATCCGCTTCACCGCACTGAGTCTTTCAATTCCCGAGCGGGTCCGCTTCCGTTATCAGCTGGAGGGCTTCGATCCGCAATGGTTCGAGGCCTCGACTGCGCGCTCGGCGTTCTACAACGCGCCTGCCTCGGGGCAGTATGTGTTCCGGGTAGCGGCCAGCAACAACGATGGGGTCTGGAACGAGCAGGGCGCCCGCCTGGTGGTCAACGTCGCACCGCATTACTGGGAAACCGCCTGGTTCCGCGTGCTGTGCGTGATCGCGGGTGCGGCCCTGCTGTGGCTGCTGTACCTGGGCCGGCTGCGGCAGCTGGCGGCCCGCATCCGTACACGCCTGGATGAGCGTCACCGCGAGCGCGAGCGGATCGCACGCGAGCTGCACGACACCCTGCTGCAGAGCACGCAGGGACTGATCCTGCGGTTGCATGCGTCCAGCCGCAAGCTGCCGCCCACCGACCCGGTCCGCGCCGAGCTGGAAGCGGCGATGACCATGGCCGAGCAGGTGGCGGCCGATGGCCGTGAGCGCGTGCGCGGCCTGCGTGGCGATGTGGAACGTGCGCGCGATCTTGGCGCTGCGCTGATGGGCGTGGCGGAGGAGGCGCATGGCCTTGAGACCCCGGCCGTTCGCCTGGTGGTGGAAGGCACGCCGCGCGCCATGCAGACCTGCGCGGCCGAAGAGGCGTACATGATCGGCCGCGAAGCCCTGCTCAATGCATTCCGTCATTCGCGCGCCGCGCAGGTGCAGATCCTGGTCAGCTATGGGCGCCAGGGTTTCCACCTGCGCATCAGCGACGACGGGATCGGGTTACCCCAGGGGGCAGAGGCCATGACAGGGCACTGGGGCCTGGAAGGCATGCGCGAGCGCGCTGCGCGCGCCGGTGGCACCTTGACGATCCTGAGCGGACGCTCCGGGCGCGGAACGGAGATCGACCTGCAGATACCGGCGTCCTTCGCGTGGGAGCCCCGGCGCCGGTAGTCCCGGCATCGGCATGAAGAGCAACGGCGTACAAGCGTGAACCTGCCGGTATCTGGCTCCATGTGAGGTGCCGCCCCTGCGCAGGATTCACCGATGGCCCCCAACGTGTTGGAAACGCTGATGCTCACCCGCCGCCAGGCACTCCAGGCCGGTGCCTCGGCGCTGGCCGTCATGGCGCTGCCGGGTTTTGCGATGGCGCGCACCCCTTCCCCCGCTCCGGAGAACACTTTCATGTCCGAGAATTTCGTCACCACCAAAGACGGCGTCCGCATCTTCTACAAGGACTGGGGCCCGCGCGATGCGCAGCCCATCGTCTTCCACCACGGTTGGCCGCTGTCGTCGGACGACTGGGACACCCAGATGCTGTACTTCCTGCAGAAGGGCTACCGCGTGATCGCCCATGACCGCCGTGGCCACGGCCGCTCGGCACAGGTCAGCGACGGGCATGACATGGACCACTACGCAGCCGATGCCTCCGCCGTGTTCGAGCACCTGGACCTGCGCAATGCCGTGCATATCGGCCATTCCACCGGGGGTGGCGAAGTGGCGCGCTACGTGGCCAGGCATGGCCAGCCGCAGGGGCGCGTTGCCAAGGCGGTGCTGGTCAGCGCCGTGCCGCCGCTGATGCTGAAGACGGCGGCCAATCCCGGTGGCCTGCCGATCGAAGTGTTCGACGGCATCCGTGCCGGTGTTGCGGCCAACCGTGCGCAGCTGTTCGTGGATTTCCCGACCGGCCCGTTCTACGGCTTCAACCGTCCCGGTGCGACCATCTCACAGGGTGTGATCCAGAATTGGTGGCGCCAGGGCATGATGGGCAGCGCCAAGGCCCACTACGAAGGCATCAAGGCCTTCTCCGAAACCGACCAGACCGAAGACCTGAAGGCGATCACCGTGCCGACGCTGGTCATGCACGGCGACGACGACCAGGTGGTGCCGATCGCGGACGCAGCGCTGCTGTCGGTGAAGCTGGTGAAGAACGGCACCCTGAAGGTCTACAAGGGCTACCCGCACGGCATGCTGACCACGCACGCCGACGTGATCAATCCGGACCTGCTGGCCTTCATCAAATCCTGATCAGGCGCTGCCACCCGGCATCCGGAACGTAAACGCTGTACCGGTGGCCTCATCCGAGGCCACCACCAGGGTGCCCCCATGCGACCGCGCAATCTCCACGGCGATGTAGAGCCCCAGCCCCAGGCCGGGCCGCGGCAGCTCCGCCTGCTCGCGCGAGAACGGCCTGAAAATGGTCGCCAGTCGCTCGGCGGGAATATGCCCGCCGTTGCGCACGGTCAATAGCAGTCCGCTTGAAGCGGCCTGCACCTCCAGCGCGATCGGCGCAGTGGCATCGCCATGCTGCACGGCATTGGTCAGCAGGTTGGCCAGCAATTGGCCCAGCCGGTTCGGATCACACACCACCGCGCCATCGATCTCCATCCGCACCGCGATATCCGAGCGCCCGGTAGCGTTCGCCACCTCGTCCACCACGTGCTGCAGATCGGCCGCCAAGCCGTCGGCGCTGCGCAATGCCACGGGAATGCCGCCACCCAGGCGGCCACGGGCGAAGTCGAGCACATCGCTCACCAGCCCCTCCATGCGATTCACGCTGGAGGTGATGTGGTCGAACATGCGCTGCTGGTAATCCGTATGCGGCGCAGCTTCGAGTGCTTCGGTCACGAAGCTGATCGACTGCAGCGGATTGCGAAGATCGTGGCCCAGCACTGCGATGAACTGGTCGCGCAGCTCAGCCACCTGCTGCGCATCGGACAGCGCCACTGCCGCCTGTTCAAGGCGTTCTTCGGTATCGAGGTAATTGCCGACCAGCTCGGCCAACAGTTCCATCGAGCGCTGGATATGCAGCTCATCGAACGTGGCCGGCGCCGAATCGATCGCACACAGGGTGCCGAAGAAGCTGCCATCCGGACGATGGATCGGTACCGAGGCGTAGCTCTCCAGCCCATAGATGCGCGGGGTGTGGTGGGTGGAGTAGACCGGGTGCAGGCTCGCATGGGCGAACACCACCGGCTTGGGCGACTGCCGGATCTCATCGCAGATGGTGGTCTCCAGCACCAGCTGGCCGCCCGCCACCAGGCCGAAGCCCAGGGTGTCGTGGGTGGCGCACGCGGTCCAGGTGGTATCGGTCACCCGGGCAATGGCCGTGAACCGGCAGCCGGTGATGTGGGCGACCGTCTCGAGGATGCGCGGCACGGCCGCAATGCGGCCGATCTCGGCGATATCGCGGAGCAGGGCGGGATCGGACAGTTGGCGCATGGGGTTCAAGCAGGTCTTCAGGCCAGTAATGGTCACACGAATCGTGCCTTGTTGGGATCCATCCAAAGCCGCACACCGCGCGATCAGGGGAGATGCTTAACGGTTCAGTCGCCGTAGGATTGGTGCAGAATGGCCTGCGCCCAGCCCATGGAGGAACGATGTTCAAGCGTTTGATGCAGAGCCTGACCGGCAAGCCCGCCAGCGCCAAACCACCGCTAGCCGTGTCCCAGCCTGCAGCGCCTCCGGCGGAGGCAGCGCAAGCCCAGCTCATCACCGTGTACGACGCCCACGGCCGGGAACTGCAGGTCACCCGGGCCGACTGGCGCGACAACATGCTGTTGCCCCAGATCAAGGCGATGTGGGACCAGCCCAACGAGCTTTACCAACTCATCCTCAATGCGCTGGACGACGGGTTCGCCGACATCGGCTCGCACTGGTGCGACCTGGTGGAATGGGTCAGCGGCGAGCGCTTCGCCGACGTCAGCGCGG
>NZ_JAGXKC010000670.1:0-238 GCF_019091045.1 Stenotrophomonas sp. GbtcB23
CAGCGCTTTCTCTTGCGCCGGCAACGGTTTTGCTGGCTCCCCCGCGAGCAAGCCCCTCAATCTCAACGTCAAGTCGGTGAAGTTCGTCGCGGCCGTCATGAAGCGAAAACGAAAACGGACCGGACTTTCGCCCACTGTCTGCAGGAGCCGCCGGGTTTGGGGCGGTATGGAAGGAGTCTGCTTGTCCCGCGTGGGGAACCCCTGCCTCTCGGTGAAGCTGGGCGTCTCCTTGGTCGGC
>NZ_JAGXKC010000671.1:0-238 GCF_019091045.1 Stenotrophomonas sp. GbtcB23
ATGTCGATCCTTACATCACCCACAACATGACGCATGAACAGATCAACACGGCCTTCGACCTTCTGCACGCCGGCGAATCCATCCGATCGGTGATCCACTTTCAGCCGCAGGAAACGCTGCTGGTCAACACCCTGCCCGGAAAGATCGTGCCCGCTTGGCGGCGGACCTATGTTTGCAAGGTCCTGAAACCTTGGCGAAGCGCCGTAATGGCGCTCCGCATCGCGCCGTAGGTACTGAA
>NZ_JAGXKC010000672.1:0-237 GCF_019091045.1 Stenotrophomonas sp. GbtcB23
CCGCCCCGGCCTGTGGCGGGGTGCAGGGGGGCCGCCCGTCCCGCCCCGGGACTACCGCTATTGACCGCATTGCGGTCTATAGCTGGGCGTCACCTTCATCTGTGGCAACGGGCGCGGGGCGCCGTCGGTGAGGGCGGGGCCGAGGTCTTCCCAGGTCTGGCCCTGTTCGACCATCAAGCGCCACAGCAGCTGCGATTCGCGGCGTTTCACTTCCGAACTGAGCCGGTAGGAGGGCGG
>NZ_JAGXKC010000673.1:0-237 GCF_019091045.1 Stenotrophomonas sp. GbtcB23
GTCGGCCTTGGGCGGGTCGACCATCACGTCCAGCGCGCCAACCGGGCCGGCCAGCTGCAGGGTGGTGCTTTGATTGGGGAAAGGGGGATTGTGCATGGCGTCATAATACCGCTCCCCCGCGGGCTGCACTGCCGCGCCTGCCTGGTACCCCATGTTCTATCTGCTTTTCAGCGTCGTCTGCAGCGTGTTGGTGTCGGGGCTGCTGAAGCTGGCCGCACGCCGCCAGCTGGATGTCGC
>NZ_JAGXKC010000674.1:0-237 GCF_019091045.1 Stenotrophomonas sp. GbtcB23
GGCTCGGAAGGCCCAGTCGGAAGCCAAGGGCAGGAAGCGCGGCATCGGCATGAGCTGCTATATCGAGGCCTGCGGGATCGCGCCATCGGCGGCGGTCGGTTCGCTCGGTGCAGGCGTCGGCCTTTGGGAATCGGCGGAGGTGCGGGTGAATGCGGTCGGCACGATCGAGGTGCCCACCGGATCTCACAGCCATGGCCAGGGCCATGAGACGACTTTCGCGCAGATCATCGCCGGCCG
>NZ_JAGXKC010000675.1:0-237 GCF_019091045.1 Stenotrophomonas sp. GbtcB23
GGCCGAGACCTGGCTGCCGCGCGCGGCCAGCCTCGCCTTGATCGCCACGCTCAGGCCACCGCGCGTAGCCGCCCCATTGCCCTGCGCTGCGTCGTCGGCGAGCAGCTGCTCCATCGACTGCTGCTACAGCTCGCGCAACTCCTCCAGTTCGTCATCCGCGATCAGCGAACGCAGCACCGCCAGCATGTCGCTGGGATCGGGGAACAGGTGCCGGAGCAGCGCCAGCAACTGCACGGG
>NZ_JAGXKC010000676.1:0-237 GCF_019091045.1 Stenotrophomonas sp. GbtcB23
CGAAGGAGCGCGGCCTGACGCTGATCAAGCCGTTTGATGAGCCGCTGGTCATTGCTGGCCAGGGGACGGCCGGCTTGGAAATCGCCGAGCAGGCGAAGGAGGAGGGTATCGAGAAAGCCGACGTGCTTGTGCCGACCGGCGGCGGTGGCCTTATTTCCGGCATCGCGCTGGCGCCGGAAGCCAAGGCGCCTGGCTTTCTGGTGCATCCATGCGGGCCGGAAGGGTTCGCTGAGGCGG
>NZ_JAGXKC010000677.1:0-237 GCF_019091045.1 Stenotrophomonas sp. GbtcB23
AACCCATGCGCAAAATCCTGTCGGGCCTGATGATCCTGCTGCTTGTCTGTTCCGCCGCCGGGGCAGGAGATTTTTCGGCGGGCGCGCCGGTATCGCCGATCCAGTATCAGCTCGATAGCCGTACCCGCACGGACGACCGCCGGCCGCGGCCGCAGCGTTACGTCTGCGGCGTCCCGCCGCGCGAGAGCGACAATCGCAACCGGCCCTATGTCTGCCGCGCCGATGCGGGCCGGGTCG
>NZ_JAGXKC010000678.1:0-237 GCF_019091045.1 Stenotrophomonas sp. GbtcB23
TTGCGTGCGCTTGGGCGGTTGGCGGCCGAGCGCAATCACTAAGGAACCGGCCTTCGGTCGGTGTTCGTCTGCTGCTGGCAAGAGCCCTGGTCTGCGATCGTATCTGCGCAGGGCCGGCGGGTGTGGGTTTGCGGGGGGCGCCGTGATTCCGTCCGTGTAGGCTCTTCCGAAACATCCATGTTTCGCAAGGCCCCCGCAAACCCCCCCCCGCCGGCCCTCTGACGGTTGGTTGGTGCG
>NZ_JAGXKC010000679.1:0-237 GCF_019091045.1 Stenotrophomonas sp. GbtcB23
CAACATGCTGGCAGACATTCTCGCGATCATCGCCAATCCGCGCCTGAGGCATCCGCGATGAGAGCACGCGATATCCCCATCACCGCCTGGATCGGCATGCTCGGCATTGCGGTCGCCTTCTTCTGCGCCATTTTCGCTCCGCTCTTCGCACCCTATGGGGAAACCGACGTGGTCGGCGCCGTCTGGCAGGAGGCGGATGCGCAATTTTTCTTCGGGCTCGACAATCTCGGCCGCGAT
>NZ_JAGXKC010000068.1:0-8678 GCF_019091045.1 Stenotrophomonas sp. GbtcB23
GTTATGGTAGAGCGGCAGCGTCATGATGATCCCTCAAGCCGCGTCGGGTCGGGACGGGGCGACGTGGCGCCCTCGAACTGCCCGATGTCGCTTACCTGCGCCGTCAAGGCCGCCCGCGACAGCGTGTGGATCGGTAGCGCGACGAACGCCTTGATGCGGTTCTCCATGTACACCAGCGCCTGCCGGAAGGCAGCGCGCTGCCACATGTCCCCGCGCGTTTCGTGGCTAGGGTCCTCGATGCCCCAGTGCCCGGTAACCGGCTGTCCTGGCCAGAACGGGCAGGCCTCGCCGGCGGCTTGGTCGCAGACGGTGAACACGAAATCCATGCGCGGGGCATCCGGCACTCCGAACTCGTCCCACGCCTTGGAGCGCAGGCCCTCGACTGGGTAGTCGGCCTGACGCAGCGTCTCGATTGCCAGAGGGTGGACCTCCCCCTTGGGGTGGCTGCCCGCGGAGAACGCATTGAAACGGCCATCGCCGATCTTGCGAAGGACGCTCTCGGCCAGGATCGAGCGGGCTGAATTACCGGTGCATAGGAACAGGACGTTAAAGGGCTGAGGAAAGCTCATGCGCAGGTCTCCGCGGTACAAGGAGTGACGAGGTTATTGAGGGCGCCGCAGATGTCCGGATTCCCGGAACAGCAGTCCTCAGTGAGGAATTCAAGAAGCTGGCGCATGTCCTCGTAGCTGGCCGCGTACAGGACGCGCCGCCCGTCGCGCCAAGAGCGCAGAAGGCTCGCCCGCTCCAGGGTCGCAAGGTGAAAGCTCATGCGCGGTGGCGCAATCCCAAGCGCTTCGGCGATCTCGCCCGACGGCATGCCATTGGGGCCTGCGCGCACGAGCATCCTGAATGCGGCTAGGCGGTCGGAATGCGCAAGGGCAGACAGCGCTGAGACAGCAAAGTCATCTTTCATAACTGCACTATACAACTATTCTTGTAGAATCAAAATGAGGTGGCGGACCCTCCGCCTCTACTCGGCGGAGCTGAGGAAGGTCGCCCGTGGCCGATGGCAACACCGTCCACGGCGAGCCTGTCTCGACATAGCGCCGCTCCTTCGCCATTTTCGCGAGGTCAGCTTCCAGGTGAAGCCAGTTAGTGGCCGACGCAGTTCTGGTCCGAGGGCGACACCGCCGCTCCTCGGATATCCCGCAGACCCAGCTACTGTGCAGGAGCGATTCGGGTGATCCTGGCCGTCATGCCTCGCGCCTCGAAATCGAACTGCACTTTCTGTCCGACCTCCACCGGAGCGATCAGCTCGGGCGATGCCGTGAAGCCCATCGTCATAGCCGGCCAGTGCAGTGCCTCTACCGGGCCATGGGCGATGGTGATCTTGCCGGCAGCAATGTCGACGGACTCCACCGTGCCGGCGGCTGAAGCGTTTTTAGCCCTCTCGGGCGAAGCGGGTTTTTCCCGATCAGCCATCTGTGCATGTTCTGTGGCCGACATAGCCATGTTGTCAGCCGTCGCAGCGGAGCCATGGGTGGTCGCATCGTCATTGCTGGGTGCCTGCGAGCATGCTGCCAGCAGCAGTATCGCCAGGGTGGACGCGAAGGGCATCAGTTTCATCTGTTCTTACCTCGATTATTGAAGGGTGACTGCAGAGTCATGCGACGGCAACGCAGTCGGCCTGCCGCCACCGTTATAAAAGCAATTTCAATGTGGTCTTTGACACGTCGCGGCATCTGGCGGCGGTGCCGCGGGCGTGGTTCGTGACAAAGTGCGACCACGCAGCAGGCGATACGCGGCCGGAATCACCAGCATCGACAGCAATGGCGCGGTGACCATCCCGCCGATCATCGGCGCGGCGATGCGTTGCATGACTTCCGACCCGGCACCGCCACCGATGAACAAGGGCAGCAGGCCGGCGAGGATCACGGCGACGGTCATGGCCTTGGGTCGCACGCGCAGCACCGCGCCTTCGCGGATGGCCGCCTCCAGCGTGGCGAGAGTCTCCGGTTCGCCCGCAGCGAGGCGCCGCTCCCAAGCGTGGCGCAGGTACAGCAGCATGATCACGCCGAACTCGGCGGCGACGCCGCCCAACGCGATGAAACCGATCATGGTTGCGATCGACATCGCGTGGCCGAGTCCCCAGATCAGCCACAGCCCGCCGACCAGCGCCAGCGGCACGCTCAGCAGAATGATGGCTGCCTCGCTGAAGCGGCGGAACACCAGGTAGATGAGCAGAAAGATGATCGCCAGAGCGGCCGGCACGACCCACTGCAACCGAGCCAGCGCCCGCGCCAGGTATTCGTACTGGCCCGACCATGCAATGCCATAACCCGGCGGCAAGGTGATGTCCTTGGCGGTGCGCTGCTGCAGGTCCTTCACCACCGAACCGAGATCCCGGCCGGCGACATCGACGAAGATGTAACCGACCAGACGTCCGTTCTCGCTCTTGAGCATCGGCGGTCCGGGCGTCAGCGTCAGATCGGCCACTTGCCCCAGCGAGAGTTCCACGCCACCTGGAGCCACCAGTGGCAATTGCGCTAGCGCCGCCAGCGAATCGCGTTGCCCGCGGGGGTAGCGCAGCACAATGGGATAGCGCTCGCGGCCCTCGATGGTCTCGCCGATGGGATCGCCACCGACGACCGTGGCGATGAGCTGCTGCAGATCCGCCTGGCTCAAGCCGTAGCGGGCTGCGACTTCCGGACGGATGCTGACATCAACATAGCGACCGCCGGTCACGCGCTCGGCCAACGCGGAACTCACACCGGGCACCGTTCTCGCGAGGCGTTCAAGTTCGCTGCTGATCTGCTCGATAACCCGGGTGTCCGGCCCCGACACCTTGATCCCGATCGGGCTCTTGATGCCGGTGGCAAGCATGTCAATGCGGTTGCGGATCGGTGGCACCCACAGGTTCGTCAGACCCGGCACCTTCACCGCCGCATCAAGTTCAGCACGCAACTTGTCCATGGTCATGCCAGGCCGCCATTGATCGCGCGGCTTGAACGTCACCGTGGTCTCGAACATCTCGATCGGCGCCGGGTCGGTTGCGGTATCGGCACGGCCGGCCTTGCCGAACACGTGCGCGACCTCGGGCACGGTCTTGATCATGCGGTCGGAAAGCTGCAGCAACTGACCGGACTTTCCCGCCGACAACCCCGGCAGCGCTGTGGGCATGTACAACAACGTGCCCTCGTCGAGCGGCGGCATGAACTCGCTGCCGATGCGCGCATAGGGAACGGCAGTGAGCAGCAGCAACAATCCGCTCAAACCCAGCGTCAGGCGCGGGTGCCGCAGGACCCAGTCCAGCACCGGCCGGTAGCCGGCGATCAGCACGCGATTGACGGGGTTGGCCTGCTCGGGACGGATGTGGCCGCGGATCAGGTAACCCATCAGCACCGGGATCAGGGTCACCGACAAACCGGCCGCCGCCGCCATCGCATAGGTCTTGGTGTAGGCCAGCGGGGAGAACAGCCGGCCCTCCTGCGACTGCAGCGCGAACACCGGCACGAACGACAAGGTGATCACCAGCAGGCTTGCGAACAGTGCCGGACCGACCTCGATGGCCGACGCGGCCATCAGATCCCAGCGTTCCTCGCCCTCCGGGTCACGACCGTTGGTTTCGCGCCAATGCTCCAGATGCTTGTGCGCGTTCTCGATCATCACCACGGCACCGTCGACCATCGCGCCAATCGCGATGGCGATGCCGCCCAACGACAGCAGGTTCGCGGTGATGCCCTGGTAGCGCATCACGATGAACGCGGCCAGCACGCCAAGCGGCAGCGTGATCACCGCGACCAGTGCCGAACGCAGGTGCCAAAGAAACAGAGCGCACACCAGCGCCACCACCAGGAACTCCTCGCCCAGCTTGTGGGTGAGATTGCGTACGGCCCCATGGATGAGCTCGGAGCGGTCATAGACCGGCACGATCTCCACGCCCTCCGGCAGGCTGGCTTGCAACTGCTTCAGTCTTGCCTTGACGTTCTCGATCGCGCTCAACGCATCCTTACCGGTGCGCAGCACGATCACGCCACCGGCGACTTCGCCCTCGCCGTCGAGTTCGGCGATGCCGCGGCGGAAGGTCGGGCCACGGGTGATGGTGGCCACTTCGCCCAGCAGGACGGGCACGCCGGCGGCGGTGCTGCTGAGGGGGACGCGCTCGAAATCCTCGCGGCTGCGCAGGTAGCCCTCGCTGCGCACCATCAGTTCGGCCTCGCCCTGTTCGATCACCGAGCCGCCGGTGGCACCGTTGGCCGCATCCACCGCCGCGATCACCTGCGCCACGGTGAGGTCGCGGGCCGCCAGTGCCTGCGGGTCGGGCACGATCTGCCAAGCGCGCACCATGCCGCCGACGCTGGCGACCTCGGCCACGTCGGGCACGGTCTTCAACTCGTAGCGCAGGAACCAGTCCTGCAGCGCCCGCAACTGGCCCAGGTCATGCTGGCCGGTGCGGTCCACCAAGGCGTACTCGTAGATCCAGCCCAAGCCCGTGGCGTCGGGCCCAAGGGCCGGACTGACGTCTGGAGGCAATTGATCGCGGACCTGGCTCAGGTACTCCAGTACGCGCGAGCGCGCCCAGTACAAGTCGGTGTCGTCGTCGAACAGGATGTAGACGTAGGAGTCTCCGAAGAACGAGAACCCACGCACGGCGGTGACGCCGGGCACCGACAACATCGTCGTGGTCAGTGGATAGGTGACCTGGTCTTCGACGATGCGGGGCGTCTGGCCGGGCCATTGGGTGCGGATGATGACCTGGGTGTCGGACAGGTCGGGCAGCGCATCCAGCGGTGTGTGTAGCGCCGACCACAGGCCGGCGGCAGCCAGCAGCACGGCCGCCATCAGCACGAGGGCGCGGTTGGCGATGGAGGCGCGGATCAGGTGGGCGATCATGGTTGATCTCCCGCGCGTTCTCCGATCGGCTCAAGCCGTTCCACCGTCAGTCCCTTGGCGTCGGAGCGGACAAAGGCGTGTACGCGGTCGCCAGTCTGGATGTCCTTGGCCACGTCCGGATTGGCCAGCGGAAAAGCCATCGTCATGCCCGGCATGTTCAGCGTCGCGAACGGGCCGTGGTCGAGGGTGATCTGTCCGCCGGCGATGGACTCGACGGTGGCCTCAGTCTCGTGCAGGACCGCTTGGCCCGCGGCTTCGGGCGCCTTGGCCGTTTCAAGACGTCCGAGCAATCCCGACAAACTGGCCTCCGAGTCGATCAGGAACTGGCCCGACACGACCACGCGCTCGCCGCCCTTGAGCCCGGCGAGGATTTCGGTGCGGCCACCGCCACTGCGGCCGGTGCGCACGCGCACCGGCTGGAAGCCGCCCTTGGCGTCCTGCACGATCACCCGACTGTCCGTGCCGGTGGCGATCAGCGCTTCGGTGGGCACCAGTGGTACCGGTGCGCCGCCTTCGGGCTGCACCGTCACCTCGGCAAACATGCCCGGCGCCAGCGCGCCGTCGGGATTGCGCAGCACGATCCGGGCCTGCTGCGTGCGGCTTGCCGTATCGACTTGCGGCAGCAGGGTTTCGACTTCGCCTGCGAAGGTCTGCCCCGGAAACGCGCTGACGACCGCCTCGACCGGCGTGCCCGGTCGCAACCGCGCCGCATCGGCCTGCGGGATCGCCGCCTCCAGCCACAGCGTGGCCGTGCCGTTGACGCGGAACAGCGGTGTGCCGGGCATCACCGTCTGGCCTTCGCGGGCTAGCACTTCGGTGACCACGCCGTCGTGCGGTGCGCTCAAGGTCACGCTGCCGTCGCGGCCCAGGCCGCCGGGCACGCCGAGTACGCGCAGCCGTTGCTGCGCGGCCGACTGCAGTTCCCGTGCCGACGCGGACTGCGCATGGCGCAGCGCCTGCGCTTCGGCCAGCGCACTGCTCCATCCTGGTGCCAGCAACGCCGCCAGCGGCTGACCCCGTGCGACCCTCGTGTACGGGGCCTTGACTTGCACCCGGCTCACCAGGCCTTCGGTCACCGCGCTAACCACGGCTTCCCGGCGAAGATCCCAGGCCAGCGTGCCTGGCACGCGCATCGTCGCCGCCAACCGGCCGACCTCGACTTCCTCGGTGCGGATGCCCACGCTCTGCCGCAGGCCCGGGTCGATGTTGACGCCACCGCCGGCCACTTCGTCGGCGTACTTCGGCACCAGTTGCATGTCCATGAAGGGCGACTTGCCCGGCTTGTCGAAGTGCTGGTCTGGCACCATCGGGTCGTACCAGTACAGCGCTTTGCGCTCGCCAGCAGCGGTCGCCGGTGCATCGGCTATCGCCATGTCGTGGTCGCTTCCGCGCTGGGCCCACCAGTAACCACCGGCGAGGCCGGCCACCAGCAGTGCGGCCGCTGCGGCGATCATCGCCACTCGATTCATCGTGTACGTCATGGCGAGCGTTCCTCTTCGGGCAGCAGATAGGCCAGCGCCGCCCAGGCGCGGCCGAGTTCGCCCAGGTGGCGGGCGTGCATCACGTGCAGTTCGATTTCGTCGCGGCGCGCTTCGAGCCACGGTTGCAGGTCGGCGCCGGCGGCGTAGGCGGCCAGCGCGGTCTTCGCGCGGTCACGGGCCAGCGGGAGCGACTCGGTTTCCTTGCGCGCCACCTGCCGCTTGAGTCCTTCCCATTCGGCCAGGGTCATGCGCACGCGCTCGGCCTGTGCACGACGGGCGTCCTCGCGTTCGGCGGCCACCGTGTCCAGTTCGGCACGCCGCGCGGCCACGCCGCGGTCCTGCCGGTTGCGCGGGAACAACGGCAGATCGATCGCGAACTCGACCATCAGCATGTCGCTGCGTGGCAGGCCTTCGGGCGTGCGTTCGCGCTGCCCGTAAGTCACGCCGAGACTCCAGTCCGGCCGCTTCTCGGCAATGGCAGCATCGACTTGCGCTTCGGCGATGGTCTCGCGGGAGTGCCAAGGCAGAAGTGGCCCTTGTCGATCGACCGAGGCCACCAGCGTGGCTGGGGCAACCGGCAGCGTCATCAGCTCGGGCGGTGCGCCCTCGATGCGAAGCGCCATCGGTTCTTCGCCCAACCAGCGTGCCAAGCTGGCACGCGCGGCTTCCAACGACGCCTCGGCGTCGTCGATGCGGTTTTCCACTTCCAGCGCGGCGTTTTGCGTCGCCATCGCGTCGACCGCCGAACCGGTGCCGCCGGCGAGCCGTGCCTTGGCGGAGCGAACGGCTATGCCGGTTGGTTCGCGCAGGGCCTGCAACGCCGTGACTTCTCGTTGCGCCGCCCACTGGGCGATCCAGGCTCGCGCCACGGCCTGTCGCACGGCGAGTCGTTCGGCCACCGACAGCGCCTGTGCCTGCTCGACGGTGCGGTCGGCGACCGCCTGGCGTGCCTGACGCTTGGCATGAGCCGGAAAGTCTTGCATCACGCCGATCTGCTTCATGGTCATGAAGTCGGCGCTGGCGTCGAACGCGTCGGCGCCCGTTACCGGTAGATTGGCGACGCCCAGCGTCAACCTAGGGTCGGGCAAGGCCGCCGCGCGGACGGCTTCTTCCTGGCTGGCCGCAATCTGCGACTGACGCGCCTGGAGCATCGGGGCGCGCTCGGCCGCCAAGCGTACCGCGTCATCGAATGTGATGCTGGCCGTAGCAGACCAGGCAGGAGCGACGGCAAACAAGCCGAAAGCGAGCACCCAGACGCGCAAACGGCAAATGCTGCACCGGTGGTGCAGCGGGGAAGAAAACGACATGAGACCTCCGAACACGCAACGACGAGCGCGCCGGCGGATCCGGCAGCGCGGGGACGAGTTACGTTGGGGGTCTAGATCTGCAGGCTACAGAAGCGCTGCGCCGGCGGCGGGTCGGACCGGCAGGTGGGCACGTCTTCGTAGTACTGGGCTTCAACCGGCGGCAGTAAGGCCGCGGTCAACGCGAAGTGCACCGGCGGCAGGCCGAGCGACGGCACCTGTGGCGCTTTGAGGTCTTGGCTGGTGACGTGATCCCGCAGACAATGCTGGTCGCACAGGGCCGGTACCTGCGGATCGGGCATTTCCATGCCTTCGCAACCGGCCATGACCATCCGCGGTTCCAGTGGCGTTTCGCTGACGGGACACGCATAGGCGGCCAGCGCGATTTGCTGGAACAACAGCGCCAGCAATGCCAGCCAAGCAAAGCGCAGACGGAGCGAACGGGTCCGGAACGCGCGCAGCTTCATCGGCGACCCGCGCAGGGCAACACGACCACCCGAGCACACGGGCGTTGGTTACGCGTAAGAGGGGCCAAGGAAGAGAGCATTGCGAATGAGCATAGCTCTGCGAGTGCTTGCTTGGAAGCGCGGTACATGCCGGAAGTTCACGGAATGGTGGTTTCGTACTGCTTGACGTCTGTCTGACGGGCCCAACGGGGTATCACGCGGGATAATTCAATATTATCCCGTATAACTATTTTCGCCGACGAGCGGTCGTCTACCTGCTTTAATAGTATGTAATTACATGGTATGTAATACATTACGAAATAAAGTGGGGTGGCACGATGGCGCGCGCAGGACTCTATAAGAGTGACGTCCAGAAGGCGCGCGACGCGCTGCTGGCCCAAGGCAAGAAGCCGTCAGTCGACGCGGTGCGAGTGGCCTTGGGCAACACGGGCTCCAAGACCACGATCCACCGCTACTTGCGTGAACTGGAAGGAGAGGAAGGCGGCGGTCCGGCGAGGACGGTAGCCGTTAGTGATGCTTTGCAGGACTTGGTTGCGCGCTTGGCCTCGCGGCTCCAGGAGGAAGCAGAGGCCATCCTCACCCAGGAGCGTGAG
>NZ_JAGXKC010000680.1:0-237 GCF_019091045.1 Stenotrophomonas sp. GbtcB23
TCCGTGGGGGTAAAGCCGTGCCAGTCCGCATGCAGCAGCGGTGCACACACATGGCTCCAAGCGCCGGGGTTGTTGACCAGCAGCACCGCAGCCACGGTCAGCCCGCGCAGGGCATCGACCGAGCCCATGCGCGAAGAGGAAGGCGTGCACATGCGTCCTCGCGCTCGCCGGCGATCCAGGTCGCGCGCACCTGCAGCGCGTCGACGAGCAGCACCAGGTCGGCCTGGTAGCCCTCGG
>NZ_JAGXKC010000681.1:0-237 GCF_019091045.1 Stenotrophomonas sp. GbtcB23
CTGACCAGCGCATCGGCCATGGCATGGTGCTCCAGATGCGAGGCATGCATGGAATCGCCGAGCATCAGGTTGCGGGCGCGATAGAGGCGAAGCTGCTTGACCAGGCCCAGATATTGCTGCGCGTGCGCCGCATTGCCCGCACTGACGACGATGAATTCGTGGAAGGCGAAATTGACCTTGACGTAATGCTCGAAGTCTTCCGCCGCGATCGCCTCGTCCATCTCGGCGATGAAGCCC
>NZ_JAGXKC010000682.1:0-237 GCF_019091045.1 Stenotrophomonas sp. GbtcB23
GAGCATGGTCAAGATTTGCCGCGGCTGCCCGATCGAGGACGTTCGAGGTATCGGCATGGCGAATACGAGCCGATCCAGGAACATCTTCCGAGTGCGGACCTTGGACGCTGGCCCCGACAGGAACCGCCTTGCCTTTGCCAGTCGCCAACACGACGATCTTTCGGCACTCCAGAATCGTCCCGATCCCCATCGTAATTGCGTGTGAAGGCTGGATGGCTCCTGCGGGGAAATAGGCTG
>NZ_JAGXKC010000683.1:0-236 GCF_019091045.1 Stenotrophomonas sp. GbtcB23
GCTCAACCCTGTGCTGATGGGGGCCGCCTGCCTGGCACTGGCTGGCTGTGCCGAGCAGGGGCCGGCGGCGGGGGTGCACGAACTGACCCTGCTTCCCGAACCGGTGGCCACTGCGGCGCCGCTACCGGGGGGCGGCCACGTGCTTCGGCGCGTGCATTTTCGCGACCGCCACGGGGAAGGCCTGCTGGTGCTGGAGCGAAGTGACGAAACCCATGAGGATGCCGACAGCGGCAACG
>NZ_JAGXKC010000684.1:0-236 GCF_019091045.1 Stenotrophomonas sp. GbtcB23
AATCCCTGCACGGCGATGCCCGCTTCGCGGAAGCCGCCGACCTGGCCAGGCACGGTCTGTTCAAGAAGTCCGACAACGGCATCGTGGTGGGCAGCTTCGGCGGCAAGCTGGTGCGCCTGAGTGGCCAGCAGTTCGTGGTCCTCGCCGCGCCGGCCCGTTCGGGCAGGGGCGTGGGCGTGGTCATTCCGAACCTGCTCGAGTACGGCGAGTCGGTGGTGGTGCTGGACATCAAACAG
>NZ_JAGXKC010000685.1:0-236 GCF_019091045.1 Stenotrophomonas sp. GbtcB23
CCGGCCAGTCGACCGAGCTCAAGAACATGGTCTTCGCCGGCGCCAAGGAAGTGCCGCTCATCTCGCGCTACGCGACGGACTATTCGATCCCGCTGTTCGACAGGCTGATCGACTGGGGCTGGTTCTGGTTCCTGACCAAGCCGATGTTCCAGCTGATGGACTTCTTCTTCCGTCACGTCGGCAATTTCGGCGACGCGATCCTGCTCACCACCGTGGTGGTGAAGGGGCTGTTCTTC
>NZ_JAGXKC010000686.1:0-236 GCF_019091045.1 Stenotrophomonas sp. GbtcB23
CCTCTGATCGGCGGCAGCACCTCGCTGTTGTATGAAGGGCTACCCACCAACCCGTATCCGGGCATCTGGTGGGCACTGTGCGAACAGTACGGCGGGCGCACGTTGTTCTCGTCGCCGACCGCGATCCGTGTGCTGAAGAAGCACGATGCCGACTTCATCCGTCGCCACGACCTGGACGCATTGAAGGATGTATTCCTGGCCGGTGAGCCACTGGACGAGCCGACCGCGCACTGGAT
>NZ_JAGXKC010000687.1:0-236 GCF_019091045.1 Stenotrophomonas sp. GbtcB23
CTTGCAGATGCCGGCGGCGATGACCCCGATCGGGCCCGCCCCGGTGATCAGCACGTCTTCGCCGATCACGCCGAATTCCAGCGCGCAGTGCGCGGCATTGCCGTACGGGTCGAAGAAGGCGGCCAGCTCGGACGGGATCTGGACGGGGATCGGCCACAGGTTGCTGGCCGGCATCACCATGTATTCGGCAAAGGCGCCGTTGACGTTCACGCCGCTGCCCACGGTATTCGGGCAGA
>NZ_JAGXKC010000688.1:0-236 GCF_019091045.1 Stenotrophomonas sp. GbtcB23
CTTCGAAGGTCGGTTCAGCCCGGCGAATATCGCTCCAATGCTGACGGATGACGGTTTATCGGAATGAACAAGCGCATGGCGCGCCTCCGACTTCAATCAGAGAGGTTTGGCGGACTGTCTCATACCGTCGCGTCACGGCGTATCTTGCCGCCGGCGATATTCAGCCTCGAAGGGAGGTTACGCTTGGGCGTCGCAACAGTCAGCTTAACAATAAATAAGGTTCCAAGCCGGCGATT
>NZ_JAGXKC010000689.1:0-236 GCF_019091045.1 Stenotrophomonas sp. GbtcB23
GTGTTCTGGCGGCGCGGCCTGCACGATGTCGTCGCCCAGGCTGCGTTGCACCCCGCCGTCGGCGGCGAAGGCCCCGCTGCGGGCGCGCTGGGTATCCAGGAACTCGCGGAACGCGTCTTCGTCGCCGAATGCCTGGAAACGCGACAGGTCCGAGCGGTACAGCACCACCTGGCCGCGCAGCCCCTCCTCCTTGGCGGCGCTGCGCAGCACCAGAAAGTTCCGCACCGGCACCGTAA
>NZ_JAGXKC010000069.1:0-8441 GCF_019091045.1 Stenotrophomonas sp. GbtcB23
GAGTGCGGCTTGCCGTCATGCGAGAGTTTGAGTAGCGCCCTTTTGCTGTTCGAGGAATCAATTTCGATCCTGATCTCATCGAACTTATCATCGGCCGGCAGCGCACAGCGCATGTGCCGGGCATCCACCGCGCGGATCCCTCGCGACGCCAGGAACTCATTGTCAAGCTTGTTGGCCGTGGCAGCCCCCGCCAGCGCAATAGCCTCCAGGACATTGCTCTTCCCCGAGCCGTTCTCGCCAATGAATACATTGACGCGGCCCAGTTCGAGCTTCATCTTCCTGATCGACTTGAAGTTCTCAATCTGGATTTCTCTGATCACGGGCGCTCACGTCCTGGGTGGGTCGGGATGCCTGACCCGTGCCGTTGATTGTAGCGGGGTGGGGTGGGCGATGCGTGGCCGTATGCGTCGCGAGGGCCAGCCAACGGCCGGCGCTACCGGAAAGGCCCGCCAAGGCGGGCCCGTGGAAGACCGTCACGCGTGCAGGTCGTACCGGTCCAGCTCCATCACCCGCGCCCAAGCGGCGACGAAGTCCTGCACGAACTTCTTCTCGCCATCCGCACTGGCATACACCTCGGCAATCGCGCGCAGCACCGAATTGGAGCCGAACACCAGGTCGGCGCGGCTGCCGGTCCAGCGCTTGCCGCCACCGTTGCGATCGATGCCTTCATAGCCATCGCCGCTGGCCTTCCACTGCGTACGCATGTCCAGCAGGTTGACGAAGAAGTCGTTGCTCAACGTGCCCGGCCGTTCGGTCAGCACGCCCTGGGTGTTGCCATCCACGTTCGCACCCAGCACGCGCAGCCCGCCCACCAGCGCGGTCAGCTCCGGCCCGGTCAGGGTCAGCAGCTGCGCCTTGTCGATCAGCAGCGCCTCGGCGGGCACGCTGTAGCGCCCCTTCACGTAGTTGCGGAATCCATCGGCATACGGCTCCAGCACCGCGAACGATTCCACGTCGGTCTGGTCCTGGCTGGCATCGGTGCGGCCCGCGTTGAACGGCACGCTGACGTCATGGCCACCGGCCTTGGCCGCCTGCTCCACGCCGACATTGCCGGCCAGCACGATCAGATCGGCCAGTGACACCTGCGCGCCGCCATCGCCCTTGAAGCCGGCCTGGATCTTCTCCAGTGCGGCCAGCACCTTGGCCAGCTGCTGCGGCTGGTTTACCGCCCAGTCCTTCTGCGGGGCCAGTCGGATGCGCGCACCATTGGCGCCGCCGCGCTTGTCCGAACCACGGAACGTGGAGGCCGAGGCCCACGCGGTGGACACCAGCTCGGCCACGCTCAACCCGGCAGCGGCGATCTGCTGCTTCAGTGCGGCTACGTCGGCCGCGCTGATCTGCGTCTTCGACGCTTCCGGCACCGGGTCCTGCCAGATGAAGGTTTCGGCCGGCACTTCCGGGCCCAGGTAGCGGGCGCGCGGACCCATGTCGCGGTGGGTCAGCTTGAACCAGGCGCGCGCGAACGCATCGGCGAACAGCTGCGGATTCTCGAGGAAGCGGCGCGAGATCTTTTCGTAGGCCGGGTCCAGCCGCAGCGACAGGTCGGTGGTGAGCATGGTCGGGCGGTGCTTCTTCGACGGATCGTGCGCGTCGGGAATCACCGCGTCGGCATTCTTTGCCACCCACTGGTGGGCGCCGGCCGGGCTCTTGGTCAGTTCCCATTCGTTGCCGAACAGAATCTCGAAGAAGTCGTGGCTCCACTGCGCCGGGGTGCGCGTCCAGGTCACTTCCAGGCCGCTGGTGATGGTGTCGCCGCCCTTGCCGCTGCGGAACTTGTTGGCCCAGCCCAGGCCCTGGTGTTCGAGACCGGCCGCTTCGGGTTCCACGTCCACGTTGTCGGCCGGGCCGGCGCCGTGGGTCTTGCCGAAACTGTGGCCACCGGCGATCAGCGCCACGGTTTCCTCGTCATCCATGGCCATGCGGCCGAAGGTGTCGCGGATGTCGATGGCAGCCTTGACCGGGTCCGGGTTGCCATCCGGGCCTTCGGGGTTCACGTAGATCAGGCCCATCTGCACGGCGGCCAGAGGGTTTTCCAGGTTGCGCGAGTGGATGTCACCGTCGGCGTCGTCATCGGACACCAGCACGCCATGGTCTTCCACCACGCCTTCGGAGCCGTGCGCGTAGCGCACATCGCCGCCCAGCCAGGTGGTCTCGCGGCCCCAGTACACGTCCTGGTCCGGTTCCCAGGTATCGGGGCGGCCGCCGGCGAAGCCCAGCGTCTTGAAGCCCATCGATTCCAGTGCGACGTTGCCGGTGAGGATCAGCAGGTCGGCCCAGGAAATGGCCTGGCCGTACTTCTGTTTGATCGGCCACAGCAGGCGGCGCGCCTTGTCCAGGCTCACGTTGTCCGGCCAGCTGTTGAGCGGGGCGAAGCGCTGCTGGCCGCGGCCACCGCCGCCGCGGCCGTCACCGATGCGGTAGGTGCCGGCGCTGTGCCAGGCCATGCGCACGAACAGGCCGCCGTAGTGGCCGAAGTCGGCCGGCCACCAGTCCTGCGAATCGGTCATCAGCGCGGTGAGGTCGGCCTTGAGCGCGGCGTAGTCGAGCTGGGAGAACGCCTTGGCGTAATCGAAGTCGGCAGCCAGCGGGTGCGAGCGCGAGGAGTGCTGGTTGAGCAGGTCCACGCGGAGCTGGTTGGGCCACCAGTCGCGGTTGGTGGTGGCATCGCCGACAAGGGCGTGGTTGAACGGGCACTTCGCTTCGCTTTTCATGGGCAGTTACCTGTGGACTGGCGAATGTGGAATGGGCCCCGCGGAAGGACGCGAGGGCAGCCCAACTACCCTATGCGCCGGTCGGCGGTTGGTAAATTCAATTGAATTAACCGAAGTGATAGGTGTGGACTATTGAAAGGTCGCCGGCCATGCAAGCCGGCGACCGACAGGCTGGTCAGCGCTTGCTGAGAATGCCCATGACATCGCTGAGGCCGAACTGGCCGTCGCCATCCTGATCGAACGCGTTGAGCAGGCCGCCAATGCCGCCAGCAGCGGCCGGTGGCGCTTCGGCGCCGAGCGCCTGGCCGAGCTCGTTTGCATTGCCCTGCTGGGCGAACCGCTGGGCCAGGAACGACATCACGATGGGCGCCAGGATCGCCAGCAGCTGGCCGGCGCGGCCGCTGTCGAGGCCGGTCTTGTTGCCCAGCACCTGGGCCGCCTGATCGGTCTGGCCGCCAAAGACGTGGCCGAGGATGCCAGCGCCGTTGGTGGCGGCACCTCCGCCGCCGCCCCCGAGCACGGCACCGAGGATGCCGCCGAGGTCGAAACCGCCGCCGCCGCTACCGCCGCCGAGATGATCTTTCTGGAGCGCATTGAGCAGCGACTGCGCGCCCTGCGGCTGGCTGGCGTTGCTGCCGAGCGCGCCCATCAACAGGGGCAGGGCGGCGCTGACCGCCTGGGTGGCCTGGTTCTGGTCCAGACCGAGCTGCTGGGAGACCTGTTGGACGCCAGTGCCCTGCAACTGCGAGAAAAGGGATGCGGTGAGCGAGTTCGTATTCACGATCGACTCCTTCGACCCGGGATGGGACCGGCGGAGCATAACGCCGCCTGCACGAAGAGAATGCGAAGGCTTCACGCGGCCGGCCGCCCGACCAACGGTCGGGCGCTACCGCGGATTCCGCCCGCCGGGCGGTACCCACCATCCCGGTAGGTCACGACCGTTGGTCGTGACGCTTCACACCAGCGCCTTCAACCGGTACAGCGCTTCCAGCGCCTGCTTCGGTGTCAGCTCATCAGGATCAATCGCGGCCAACGCCTCCTGCGCCTTGCTGGACGGCGCAGTGAACAGCCCGAACTGCTGCGGTGCATCCAGCGCCTGCGGGGCCATGGTGGCGGCCACGGTCTCGCCGCCACGCTGCTCCAGCTCGGCCAGCCGGCGCCGGGCCTGGGCCACGGTGGCGCGGGGCAGGCCGGCCAGTGCGGCCACCTGCAGGCCGAAGCTGCGGTTGGCCGGGCCGTCCTTCACCGCGTGCATGAACACAAGCGCCTCGCCGTGCTCCACCGCATCCAGGTGCACATTGGCAATGCCACTGATGCCGCCTTGGTGCTGCTCGTCGGCCAGCGCGGTGAGTTCGAAGTAGTGGGTGGCAAACAGCGTGTAGCAGCGGTTCTCGTACGCGAGGTGGCGGGCCACCGCGTCGGCCAGCGCCAGGCCGTCATACGTGGAGGTGCCGCGCCCGATCTCATCCATCAACACCAGCGACTGCGCGGTGGCGTGGTGCAGGATGTAGCTGGTTTCGCTCATCTCGACCATGAAGGTCGATTGGCCACGTGCCAGGTCATCGCCGGCGCCGATGCGGGTCAGGATGCGGTCGATCGGGCCGATCACCGCGCGGCTGGCCGGCACGAAGCTGCCGATGTGGGCCAACAGCACGATCAGCGCGTTCTGGCGCATGTAGGTGGATTTACCGCCCATGTTCGGGCCGGTGATGACCAGCATGCGGCGGTCGGCGTGCAGGTCCAGGTCGTTGGGTTCGAACGGCTGTTCGCGCACCGCTTCCACCACCGGGTGGCGGCCACGCTCGATGCGCAGGCACGGGGCGGTTTCCAGCTCCGGGCGCGCCCAGTCCAGCGCCTGCGCGCGTTCGGCGAAGCCGGCCAGCACGTCCAGTTCGCTGAGCGCGGCGGCGCACTGCTTGAGCGGTTCCAGTTCGCCCGCCAGCGTATCGAGCAGCTGTTCGTACAGCAGCTTTTCGCGCGTCAGCGAACGTTCGCGCGCCGACAGCACCTTGTCTTCGAACGACTTCAGTTCTTCGGTGATGTAACGCTCGGCATTGGTCAGGGTCTGGCGGCGGGTGTAATGCACCGGCGCCTTTTCGCTCTGGCCCTTGCTGATTTCGATGTAGTAGCCGTGCACGCGGTTGTAGCCGACCTTCAGCGTGGCGATGCCGCTGCTGGCGCGCTCGCGCTGTTCCAGGTCGATCAGGAACTGGTCGGCATGGGTGGACAGGCGGCGCAGTTCGTCGAGTTCGGCGTCATAGCCTTCCGCGATCACGCCACCGTCGCTGAGTTTCATCGGCGGGGCAGTGGCGATGGCCGAGGCCAGCAGGTGCGCGCATTCGTCATGCGAGCCCAACGCCTCGCGCAGGGCGACCAGGCGCGGCGAATCCAGCGGTGCCAGCACCGCGCGCACCTCTGGCAGAAGGCCCAGGCCATCGCGCAGCGTGGAGAAATCGCGCGGGCGCGCCGAACGCAGCGCCACGCGGGTAAGGATGCGTTCGAGGTCACCCAGCGCACGGAACGCCCCGCGCACGTCACTGTCGGCACCGCGGTCGATCAGCGTGGCCACCGCATCGTGGCGCTGCACCAGCACCTCGCGCAGGCGCAGCGGGCGGTGCAGCCAGCGGCGCAGCAGGCGCCCCCCCATGGGAGTGACCGTGGTGTCCAGCACACCCAGCAGGGTGTTGCGGGTATCGCCGTCCACGCGCGTATCCAGCTCGAGATGGCGGCGGGTGGCCGCGTTCATCGCAATCGCCTCGCTGGCCGTTTCCGTGGAAATGGAGGTCAGGTGCGGCAGGCGCTGTTTCTGGGTTTCTTCGACATAGCCGAGCAGGGCGCCGGCAGCGGCGGTGGCGCGCGGCTTGTCGTCGATGCCGAAGCCGGTCAGGTCATGCAGCTTGAAGAAGGCCAGCAGCTGGCGGCGGCCGCTGTCGGCATCGAACAGCCACGGCGCGCGGCGGCGGATGCCACTGCGATGCTTGAGGAATTCCGGCCAGTTCTCTTCGTCCGGCACCAGCAGCTCGGCCGGTTCCAGGCGGGCCAGTTCGGCCTCCAGCGCGTCGTCGGAATCGACCTCGTTGACCAGGAAGCGGCCACCGGCCAGGTCGGCCCAGGCCAGGCCGTAGCCGTTCTTGCCACGCGAGAGCGCCATCAGCAGGGTGTCGCGGCGCTCATCCAGCAGCGCCTCGTCGGTGACGGTACCCGGGGTGACGATCCGCACCACCTTGCGCTCGACCAGGCCCTTGGCCAGCGCCGGGTCGCCGATCTGCTCGCAGATGGCCACCGATTCGCCCAGCGCCACCAGCCGCGCCAGGTAGCCCTCGTAGGCATGCACGGGCACCCCGGCCATCGGGATCGGCGCGCCGCCGGAGCTGCCGCGCTGGGTCAGGGTAATGTCCAGCAGCCGCGCCGCCTTGCGGGCGTCGTCGTAGAACAGCTCGTAGAAGTCGCCCATGCGGAAGAACAGCAGCAGGTCCGGGTAGCCGGACTTGGCGGCAAAGAACTGCTTCATGAGCGGGGTGTGCTCGGCAGCGCTCTTCGGAGACGAGGATTTCGGATTGGAATCAGTGGTTTGCAAGAAACGTCCTTACGCGATGTAGCGGTCAATCCGGGTCACTGGCGGCAAGTAACGGTGTTTTTTGTTGCGCCAAGGTTGCGGCGGTCACTCAAACGGGATCAAATCGATGTTGCGACGGACTCACAGCGGATCGACCATGGATAAGGTTGTTGCGACAAAGGCAGATGCCCCACGTCGCCGAGGCATCAAGTTTAAGCTTTCCTATAGGCAGATCTGCGAGTTGAGCGTGGCCAAGGGTCCGGTCGAGGGCAAGCAGGGGAAGCCGGTCATCGCGCCTCGCCCCGCAGCGGACGCTGGGAAGCCCTATCGGGTCTTGGATGGCAACCAGGGAGCCCCCACGGGGTTCGGCTTCTACGTAGGCACCACCCGGACTACCTATGAAGTGGTCGTCAGAGGGCCGTCTGGCGTTCGTCGGTTCTCGTTGGGGAACGTCGCCGACATGGGGCCCGAGCAGGCCTACGAGCTGGCCAGGAAGAAGTTGGCCGTGGTCCGAGAGACTGGCGAGCACCCATCTCGCCAAGAGGCTCGAAGCGAGCACTTGCACGAGCTTAGAGAGGTCACCCTGGCCGATTGCCTTGCCGTTTACATAGAAGAGCTGGAAAAGAAGGTTCGCAACAAGAAGGCCAAGCCGACCAGCGTCCGAGCGGTTCAGGACAGTTTGGCGCGGTTCGCGCGCGCTGAAGTCGGGCTGGCCGACAAGGCCATCCTCCGGCTGACGGACCGGGACATCCACCAAGCCTTCGAGAACCTGCGGCGGTCGTCCATGGTGCGGTCCAATCGTATCCCCACGGCGATGCGGACAGCCTTGGCAGCCCATCCGGACTGGGCGGAGCTCTCAACGCAACAACTGGAGGCTCTGGGGATCAGCGGTCGTTACCTTCAGCGGGTCAATGCGGCAGGGCGGGCTTCGGCCGAACATTCGTTCACCGATGCCAAGCGTGCCGTGGACCTGGTGCTTAAGCGTGAGCGGAAGGCAGCTGCCAGGGACCAGCGGGAGCCGGTGCTGCGTTACAACCCGTTCCAGGTTATTCACGACGATGACATGCTGCGCGACGCTCAAGAGCTCCGCCGGCACTACGAGCGGGCCGAGGTTCGAAACCCGTTGGGTGACGACACGCTTCCTCGGGTGCTGAAGGTGATTTTGGCTCGAAGGGACGAGCAGGGCGGGTTGAACGCCACGGGGGCGGATTACCTGCTGTTGACCCTTCTTTGGGGCACGCGCCGCAGCGAGGCTGCACAGCTTCGATGGTTCGACCGGTGTTCGCCTGGCGAACTGCGGCAGTCAGAGGTCTCTTGGGTGTGGCTGGCCGGGCCGGATGAGGTGAACCCTTACACCCGCCGTCCAGGCTCGCAGGTCTACCTGTTCGACACCAAAAGCGGGGAGGAGCGCTACCTGCCAGTCACCTATTTCGCTCAAAAGGTGCTGGAGCGTCGATTCGACGAGCGCCTTGGAGAAGCTGAGGCACAAAAGGCCTTGGCGGGGGCAGAGGCAGTGCTGAAGGCGGCCAAATCCAGGGGGTCCCGCACTGAGCTGGTCGATAGGCTGGAGAAGGAAGTGGAGCAGGCGCGTCGCGCGCTGGCTCGGTCCATCTTCGTCTTCCCAGCCAGGTCCCATCGCAGCAAGACGGGGCATTATTCGGATAGTAAGAGCATCGTGGCAAACGTGCGCCGGGACGCTGGGCTCGTGGACGTGAGAGCTGAAGTCGACATCGGGCTGACCACACACGATTTCCGGCGAACTCTGGGCCGCTACGCAGCGCTGTTGTTTGGCGAAAGCCGGATCGTCTCGCAGTTGCTTCACCACCATACGCCCTGGGTCGGGACGGATCGCATGGCTGCGGTCTCCGAGCGCTACACCGAGCAGGAGTGGTCCAAGCTCCGGGAGGCCATGGGGCGGGTGGAGGAGAGCATGATCGCCATGAGTCCGAGGGTGTGGAACAGGATCAAGGGGACGGATCGACCGCGCCTGGATGAAGTGAACGACGAACCCGCTACTATCTTTGCTCCCAGGAACCGACGGACCGCACTGGATGATTGAGGTTGTTCGCAGCGAGGACGAATACCGCGCGCTGGCTGATGCTGCATTGGACACGGTGCTGGAACGTGCCAGGGCCGGCATGACACCCTCCGTCAGCAGCAAGGCTGCAGCACGA
>NZ_JAGXKC010000690.1:0-236 GCF_019091045.1 Stenotrophomonas sp. GbtcB23
ACTCGCCGAAATCGATACCTATGCCAAGGATGCCGACATCAACCTCTGGGCCAAGTCGGCCGAACGCGCGGGTCCGCAGCGTAACCACTGAAATCCCGTGCCCGGCGGCATCTTCCGCCGGGCACTCTCTCATATCGCTGGCCATGAGTCTTTGGGAGGAGACATGATCCGCAACCCGATCCTGCCGGGCTTCAATCCCGATCCGTCCATCTGCCGCGTCGGCGAGGATTATTACA
>NZ_JAGXKC010000691.1:0-236 GCF_019091045.1 Stenotrophomonas sp. GbtcB23
CAGACCATCCGGATGGTGCGCCAGACCGGCACCGCACTGCTGGCCCCGGCCGGCACCACCGGCCTGGTCGCCGGCACCGCCGCCAAGCCGGTGTGCGGCAACCTGATCGCCGGCCTGCAGATCGCGCTGACCCAGCCGATCCGCCTCGCTGACGAGGTGATCGTCGAAGGCGAATGGGGCCGGGTGGGAGAGAGCGGCAGCAGCTACGGGGGGGTGCGGATCTGGGACGGGCGGCG
>NZ_JAGXKC010000692.1:0-236 GCF_019091045.1 Stenotrophomonas sp. GbtcB23
CCTTCACGCTGTTCTTCGCGGCCCGCTTCAAGCTGCCCCCCCCGACCACCTACATCGCGATGGGCAGGATGGTCCTGGTGGCGATCAAGCCGATGTGGTCCCACATCGCCGGCTGGACCCTGGGCTGGCTGTTTGCCGGTGGCCTGTCCGACGCGCTGGGCGCCATTTTCTACCACCGCGCATCCATCCCCTACTCCCACCCGTTCTGCCACCCGTCGGCGATCGGCGGAAGAGGC
>NZ_JAGXKC010000693.1:0-236 GCF_019091045.1 Stenotrophomonas sp. GbtcB23
GAAACCGGTAACGCAATGCAATCAACGGCAACGGCTTCTGCTTCGTTGCAGGTCTTGCGTTACCGGGCGTTGATACGTTCACTGTGGTCGTTCGGGAACCGTCCCTACCCGGCTAGCCCTTCATGCGTAAAAGCAGGTCGCGCTGTGGCGTGAATACCGTTGCCATGCCGTCCACCACCCCGTCGCTTTTGGCCAGCGCATCCATCGGGTCGGCCATGCGGTCGGCGGTCAGTGCG
>NZ_JAGXKC010000694.1:0-236 GCF_019091045.1 Stenotrophomonas sp. GbtcB23
GGGGAGGCGCCGGCGGTTTCTGACGACATCCTCGGGCGTGCCCCGAGCATCTATCCACGACTGATATGGGGAGATGCACGGGACAAGCCCGAGCATGACGATGGAGAGGTTGCGGACCTCCGAGAAAGAGAGTGAGGGCACAGGTCCTCGCTTTCGACATTTCAAAGCCGTCACGAGGGAGGAAACCGTGATGCAGACCCAATCTTATGGTGAACTGAAGCTCTTCATCGATGGCG
>NZ_JAGXKC010000695.1:0-236 GCF_019091045.1 Stenotrophomonas sp. GbtcB23
GATGGTGCATGGCGCGTTGTTCCGTTCGCGGGCATCGGTAGCAGTCGCGGTGACGGGCATTGCCGGTCCCGGTGGCGGGTCGGCGGACAAGCCGGTCGGCCTCGTGCATCTCGCCGCTCAAAGCCGTTCGGGCACGATCCTGCACCGGGAAATGCGCTATGGCGATATCGGCCGGACGGAGGTCAGGCTGGCGACCGTCCGCACGGCGCTGGAAATGCTGCTGGACGCCGCTCAGG
>NZ_JAGXKC010000696.1:0-235 GCF_019091045.1 Stenotrophomonas sp. GbtcB23
GCTGGCTCATCGGGCCGATCTTCGTGCTGGCTCTGGCCTTTGCAATTCTCCTCGCGGTTTCGTCGTGACTGGAACGGAATGTAAAGATCCGGATACGCTTTGCATCCCACGAAGACGGATATCTCTTCGACAGTGTCGGGATCCTGCGCTGTACGATCGAAAGGAACCTCAGGGGCACGACGAACCAAGCCCCTGCTTGCAATAATTCCTGCCTGGAGAAATCGCAGCATTGTAG
>NZ_JAGXKC010000697.1:0-235 GCF_019091045.1 Stenotrophomonas sp. GbtcB23
CCCGCGGAGGGCAAGTGTGGCGAAGGCAAGTGTGGCGCCGACGATGCAAAGGGCGCACACACTTCCCAGCAAGCGATGCATCCTATCTATTCTCTTATTTTTCCGATACTGAAAACGATACAAATCGAAGATATTGCTGGATCTCACTGCACCCATAAACATTGGCTCTCGCATTCCCTGCTTTTTGCTTGAAACTTTTCGTTGCCGACCTCCAGGAGGAGGCAACGGCTATGCT
>NZ_JAGXKC010000698.1:0-235 GCF_019091045.1 Stenotrophomonas sp. GbtcB23
GCGATACGGGCAGCACGGCCAGTGCGGCCGGGTCCTGGCGCAGCGCCTCGGGCAGGCGCACCCCTATGTCGAAGCGCCGTACGCCTTCGAACAGCTGGCCGGCCACCTGCCCCCCCACGGCGGTGGCCACGGTGGACTGCACCTGGCCCGGGTTGACCCCGTAGCCGGCCAGCGCGCTGCGGTTGGGAGTGACGGTGAGCAGCGGCTGGCCGCTGGTTTCTTCCATGCGCACATC
>NZ_JAGXKC010000699.1:0-235 GCF_019091045.1 Stenotrophomonas sp. GbtcB23
GGCAGCATGGCAACACGTGCTGCCCAGAGTGGAAGAGGTAAGAGAGTGGCTCGAGACTGACGGACACTACTTCACCGTTCACGGCCGTGTGACCGAAAAGACCGTTGCACCATTGATCCCATGCCCCGTCAGCCGCTTGAGGCGCTGAAGACTGGGGGGTAAGGGACCCGGCACTTCCAGCCCGCCAATACTTCCTAGTACTACTTAGGTGATGTGCTCGAATGCATCAGCGCCG
>NZ_JAGXKC010000007.1:0-115819 GCF_019091045.1 Stenotrophomonas sp. GbtcB23
ATACATAGATGCAGCCGGTTCCCGGGCCTAAAAGCAGCTTGACGATGGGGGCGAGTCCATACATAGGGTCGGTTCCCAAACGACTGCCGGGACGAATGAAACATCCGATGACGCATGAAAATGATCGAAACCCGTAGAGCGACGCCACGCGTCGCTGCTCTCCGTTCCGCCACGCGCAATGCTTGAGGGGAGGCCGGCGGGTAACCCCCGTAGGGACTGTCAAAAACATGGATGTTTTTGCCAAACCTACAAGGACGTACTTGCGGCGTGTCCCGTAGGGGGCTGCCCGCCGGCCTCCCGAGCACGTAACAACCGAAACGCTGCTCTACAAAAACAAACGGCCCGGAATTCACCGGGCCGTTCGACGTCGTGTACCGACCAACGGTCGGCACCTACCGTTGGTTCACTCGATCGGCTGGTCCAGCATCAGCTGGCGTGCGAAGCGCACCGGCGGGGCGCCGTAGGACAGCATCTGGTCGTGGTAGGCCTTCAGGTTGAACTTGTCGCCCTGCTTTTCCTGCATCGCCTTGCGCGTGTCGAAATGCTCCTGCGCGCCGACGAAGTAGGTCGGCAGCTGCGCCGAGGTCAGCTGCGCGCGCACCCACTTGCCCGATGCTTCGCTTTCCTGCTGGAACGCATCGTGGGTCATCAGCTGCATCGCCTGCTCGCGCGTCCAGTTGTCCACGTGCACGCCCTGGTCCAGGATCGCGTTGGAGATCGTGCGCAGGTAGAACTTCAGCTGCACCAGGTGGAACAGCGGATCGTTGTCCAGGTAACCCTGCTCCTGCATCATCCGCTCGGTGTACACCGCCCAGCCTTCGGCGAACAGGCCCGAGCGCAGCACCGCACGCAGCGTCGACGGGAACTTGCCCGAATGCCAGCCTTCCAGGTAGTGGCCCGGCGTGCCTTCGTGGATGCTCAGCAGGTGGATCATGCGGCTGTTGTATTCGCGCAGGAACGAATCGACCTGCTTGTCGGTCCAGTCGTCCGGAATCGGCGACACCGCGTAGAAGGTCTTCAGGTTCTTGTCCAGCGGACCCGGCGAATCGCAGTAGGCCACGGCCACGCCGCGCTGGAATTCGGGCATCAAAATGATGTCCACCGGCGCGTCGGGCAGGGTCATCAGGTCATGCTTGCGCACGAACTCGGTGGACTGCGCCAGCGCTGCCTTGGCATCGTCGACCACCTTGTCGCGCGCCGGCTTGTCGGCGTAGGCCAGCTCCAGCGCCGCTTCGATCGCCGCCTGCTGCTGTTCGTCGCTCGGATTGGCTGGCAGCGCCGGGGCGCCCGGCTTGCCGTTCAGCACCGTCTGCGCGATGCCGTACATGTCCTGGCGCACGCGCTTGAGTTCGGCGCGCGCGCGTTCGCCGATCTCGGCGCGCGACAGCGACGAGTTCAGCGCGAACTTCAGCTTCTGGTCGTACAGCTCGGCACCGATGCGGAAATCGCCCTTGGCGTTCGGCACCAGCGTCTTGTCCAGCCACGTCTGCTGTTCGTCCACCGCCTTCTTCAGGCCGTCGATGGCGGCCTGCAGGCGCTTGCCATCTTCGGCCGGCAGTTCACCGATGTGGGGCGTGATGAAGGTATCGACGATGCTCAGGATGCCCTTGTTCTGCTTGGACACCGTTTCGGCATGGATCTTCGGCACGCGGGCCGGGTCCAGGTTCTCGCGGGCCTGGGCGAAGATCTGCGGCAGCTTCTCCATCCGTGCGGTGGCCGACTTCAGGCGGTCGGGCAGCGGCGCGAACTCACGCGCCATCAGGCCGTACAGCGCGCTGCCAGCGGTGCCGTTGTAGATCTGCGGATCCCATTTGGACGCCTGCAGCACTTCGGCGTTCCAGATTTCGGACTGCAGCTGGTTGCGCAGGATGGCCGCATCCACCTGGTTTTCGCGCGAGAGCTTGCCCACCTCGACCTTGTCCAGTTCGCCGAGCAGGCCCTTGTAGGCGGTCAGCATCTTCTGCTGGCCGGCCGCGCTCAGATCGTCGATCTCGCTGTCGTAACGGTGATCGCCGATCTGGGTGGCGCTGATCGGCGACAGCTGCATCCAGGTGTCCAGGGCACGCTTGGACAGGTCGGCGAAGGCGGCATCCACGGCCGCATCGGCGGCCGGGGCGGTGGCCGCGGTACCGGCCGGGGCGGTGGGGGCGTCGGCCTGCTGGCAGCCACCCAGGGCGGCGATCAGGGCAAGGGCAAGAAGATGCTGGCGCATCGGCGATCCTGTGCTGTGGACAATCGCCCAGCATAGGCGCTGCCGACGGGCGACCGCCCGTGCCATTGGATTACCATGGGCCTTTCCCGCCGGGAGGTGTGCCATGCAGTACGAAGGAAGCTGCCATTGCGGGCAGATTGCGTTCGTGGTCCAGGCCGAGGCCCCCATCACCGAAGTGGTGGACTGCAACTGCTCGCTGTGCCGGCGGCGCGGTGGTCTGCTGTGGTTCGGCCCGCGCACGGCGTTGAGCCTGAACACGGACCCTGCGCAGCTGGCCACCTACCAGTTCAACAAGCACCACCTGCAGCATCATTACTGCCGTGAGTGCGGCATTGCCCCGTTCAGCGAGGGCGTGGACCCGGGCAGCGGCCAGGCGATGGTGGCAGTGAATGTGCGCTGCCTGCCCGGGCTGGAACTGGGTGGGCTGAAGATCAATTTCTACGATGGAGCCAGCGTGTGACGACAGGGACGATGTGGCGCAGCGGCGCCTGGGCAGGGATGCTGCTGATGGCGCTTGCCGGATGCAGTGGCAAGCAGCACGCGGAAATGGCCAATGCCGGCGCGGCCGGTGCGGTGGCCTCGCCGGAAGGTGCGGCCCTGGCGTATGAGCACGAGGTGGACATCCAGCTCGATGCCGCGCAGATCGGGCCGCGGGTGAAGCAGATCAGCGAGGCCTGCCAGTCCAGCAGGTTCGGCGATTGCGCCGTGCTGCAGGTCGGCCAGCAGGGCGGCGAGTATCCGTCCGGCTCGATCCGGGTACGGATCGCGCCCAAGGGCGTGGAGCCGTTGATCGGGCTGGCCGGGCAGGGCGGCGACGTCGCCTCGCGCAACACCCAAGCCGAAGACCTCGCCCAGCAGGTCGCGGACACCGCGCTGACCAAGGCCCGCCTGCAGAAGGAACACGAACGCCTGCTCGCCTACCAGGACGACACGGGGATCAAGGTCGCCGACCTGCTTGTCATCACCCAGCGCCTGTCCGAAATCGAGGCAGGGCTGGAGCAGGCCAACAAGGACGCCGCCAACCAGCGGCGGCGGATCGACACCCAACTGCTCACGCTGCGCTTCCAGACGCCTGCTGGCCAGCGCAGCCGCAGCGAGATCGGCGAGGCGCTGGGCGACTTCGGCGCGACCGTCACCAGCAGCGTGGCCTTCGTGATCCGCGCGGTGGCCGCGCTGCTGCCGGTGACGCTGGTGCTGTGGCTGCTGGGATGGGTTGGGCTGAAACTGTGGCGTCGGCGCCGTCGGGCTTCGTCCATGCCGTAACGCGTATGCACCAACGGTGCATACCTACCGGTGGGTCGCCACGTCAGCCCTCGTCGGTTTCGTACTCGACGAACACGTCCAGTTCCAGCGCCAGCTCCTGCACGGCATCGCGCACCTTCTGCGCGGTGCTTTCATTGCCGACCTCGACTTCCAGCTCATGCGTGCCCGGCCCGATGTCATCGGACAGGCCGGCCGAGCTGGAATCGTCATCGTCCATGTGCGGCATCAGGTCGTCGGTTTCCTCGACGTGCTCGATGCCTTCGATGCTCTGAAGCAGGTCGCTGATGGCGCGCGCATCGTCTTCGGTACCGGTGATCCTGAGTCGCAGCATGGCCATGGGAAGGTCTCGTGGGAGTGGGGATTCCACCGTAGCGATGCGCCGGGCAAAAGCGGGTGAATGTTGCCCGGCCGGCGGTCGGGCGACATTCACCCGCGGGTAGCTCACGGCCGGTGGTCGTGAGGCGTTTGATCGTGAGGGCGGTTCAACAATTCATCCGGCAACGCCGGCACCGGCGTACGTTCATCCTGGGCTTCGCGCTTGAGCCAGTCCATGAACGCCACCGCCGTCGGGCTGAGTGGCCGGTGTTCGGCGTGCACGATGTAATACGCATAGCGCGCCTTCAGCGCCGGCCCGGGCAGGCGCACCAGTTCATAGCGCTGCAGGTACGGCTGAGCGATGTGCTTGCGCGCCAGCACCGCGCCGATGCCATACACCGCCGCGCGCATGGCATCGGTGCTGTCGCTGAAGATGTGCTGCGCGGTCAGGTCCAGGCCGCGCACGCCGGCGGCCCGGAACCAGTCGCGCCAGCCCTGCGGCGACATGTCGCTGACCAGCGGCAGCGTGGCGATCTGCGCGGGCTCACGCAGCGCCGACACCCCCGGCAGGGCCGGTGACGCCACCGGGCACAGCTCGTCGTCCATCAGGTGGTGGGCGGCCAGGCCCGGCCACTGGCCCAGTCCGTAACGGATGCCCAGTTCCGGACCGTTCTCGTCGAAGCGGACCAGTTCGCTGCTGGTCTGCAGCTCGATGCGCATGCGCGGATGCAGGCGAGTGAAACGCGGCAGGCGCGGCACCAGCCAGCAGTACGACAGCGAGCGCAGGGTGGTGATCCGCAGCGGCACCACATCGGCCTGCGGGTGCAGGTTGCCGGCCACGGCGTTGATGTCGCTCAGGGCGGCGGCGGCGGCGTCAGCCAGCTGGCGGCCTTCGGCGGTCAGGCGCACGCCACGGGCATGGCGCTGGAACAGCACCGTGCCCAGCAGTGCTTCCAGCCGCCGCACGTGGTGGCTGACCGCGCTGGCGGTGAGGTGCAGCTCCTCGGCGGCATGGGCGAAATTCTGGTGGCGCGCGGCGACCGCGAACACCCCCAGCGCGGGCAGCAGGGCAGGGCGCAGGATCATGGCGAGACCCAAATCATATTTGTGGCTTGCAGGGATACTACGCGCTTGTCGAGGCCCCGCGGCAGGTAGATGCTGCGTGTCTGATCCCTGGAGCCCGCGCCATGTTGCTGCCCGTCCCCGCTGCCGTCGCTGCCAGTTCCTGCCGTGCCGGGAGCCGCCCGTGAGCGGCGCGCCGGTGAGTGCGGGGGCGATCGAGCGCGACTGGCGCACTCCGCTGGAGCTGACCGTGCTCGGCGCGATCTGGGGCTGCTCGTTCCTGTTCATGCGCGTGGCGGTGCCGTCGTTCGGGCCCTATGCGCTGGTCGAAGTGCGGCTGCTGCTGGGCGCGCTGGTGCTGCTGCCGTTCCTCTGGCAGGCGCGCGCGCAGTTCCCGGCCCGGCGCTGGTTGTGGCTGGTGCCGATCGGCCTGATCAACTCCGCCATTCCGTTCGTGCTGTTCGCCTGGGCCGCGCAGCGCGCACCGGCCGCGATCGGCGCGATCTGCAACGCGATGACCGTGCTGTTTGCCGCGCTGATTGCGTTCCTGTTCTTCGGCGAGAAGATCGGCATGCGCCGCGCGATTGCGCTGCTGGTCGGCTTCGGCGGCGTGGTGGTGCTGGCCACCGCCAAGGTGTCCGGGCTGAGCATCGGCGCGGCGGTGATTGCCGGTTCGCTGGCTGCGCTGCTGTACGGCCTGGGCGTGAACCTGGTCAAGCGCCACATGACCGGCCTGCCGCCAGCGGCGTCGGCCGGCGCCACGCTGGGCAGCGCGGCGCTGCTGATGCTGCCGATGGCGCTGACCCACTGGCCGGACGCGCCGATTCCCGCCGTGTCGTGGGCGTGCGCGGTCGCGCTGGGCGTGGTCTGCACCGGCTTTGCATTCCTGATGTTCTACCGCCTCATCGCGCGGATTGGCCCGGCGCGCGCCTCCACCGTGACCTACCTGGTGCCGATGTTCGGCGCGCTGTTTGCCTGGCTGTTCCTGGGCGAGCCGGTGACCTGGGCGATGGTGGTCGCCGGCGCGTTGATCCTCGGCAGCGTCGCCGCCAGCCAGAAACGTTGACGCGACGCGGCATCCCTTACCGCACGGGCACGGGGATGTTGCACAGGTCGATATGCCCGGCGGCGCGTTTGTAGAAGTCATCCACGCGGTTGCGGCGCGCTTCGACCGTATCGGCGAAGGTCTTTGAATCGGTGCGCAGCACCTGCAGCGTCGGTCGCTGCGCTTCCGGCAGGTCGCTCACCCGCTGGATCGAGCGGATTGCGGTGCGCTGCGCCGGGTCGGCGTAGAAGCCCATCGGTGCCGGTCCGCGCGGCAGTGCGCTGAGCAGCTCCATGCCCTTGAGCACCCGGCCGACCACGGTGATGTTACGGTCCAGCTGGCGCGGCGACTGGCCAGTGACCACATACAGCTCGGCGCCGATGCTGCTGTCTTCGTCGTTGTTGCGGCCGGCACCCAGCGCGCCGTAGCAGTGCGCCAGCCAGGTCTTGCCATCCTGCCGGTCCTGGCCCACCGCGAAGCCGTCGACGAAGCCGGTCTGGTCGGCCCAGCCGTCGCGATCGGGCAGCACGCTGACCTTCAACCCCTTGCTGTCGCGCTGGAACTCCGCCGGCAGCTTGCGCTTGGCCGAGCCCAGCGGCTTGGCCTTGGCCGCGTCATCGGCATCGGCATCGCCGAACTGCACCACGAAGTTGTCCTGCGCCCGGTAGATGCTTTCGCCATCCCAGAAATGCTCACGGGCCAGGGTCTGGATGTTGGCCACGTGCTGCGGCGCGAAGTCCGGGGCCAGCTCGATCAGGACCTCACCGGCATCCAGCTTCATCACCAGCAGGTTGGTCGGATCCGGGGTGCGCCAGTCGCTCGCGGGTGAGGCATCCAGGATCTGCTGGGCGCTGCGGTACGGCGTGGCCGCGGTGGCCAGGCCGGGCAGCAGGCAGGAAAGGGCAAGCGCAAGCAGGGCGGGACGGCGTGGCGACATGGTGGACCCCGGGATGAACGATCCCCGATTCTGCGCGAAGCCCGGCTCCGGCCGCCAGCCCACCCTGTCCCCCGGCAGGGTGACTAACGGCACGTTCGCTATAGCTGACTTCGCACTAGTGTTGACTCCACGCTAGCTGGAGATCGTCATGAGCGACCACGAGGTCCACCTGAAGAAGTTCCAGAAGGAGCTCAGTGCCGGCACCGTGTCGCTGGCCCTGCTGGCGGTGCTGGCCAAGGCCGGGGAGCCGCTGTACGGCTACCTGATCGCCAAGGAACTGGAACGGACCGGCGAGGGCGTGCTGAGCGGCAAGCAGAGCGCGCTGTACCCGGTGCTGCGCAACCTCGAAGGGGCCGGGCTGCTGGAAAGCCAGATCGAACCGTCGGTGGCCGGGCCACCGCGGCGCTACTACCGCATCAATGAACGCGGCCGCGAGGTGCTGGCGTTGTGGAGCCAGGCCTGGCGTGCCACCCGAGATTCCGTTGATTCCGTGCTGGAAGGGGTACTGCAATGAACGAACAGAACAGGGCGGGCGGGGGCCTGCCGACCACCATCGGGGAATACCTGGCACAACTGCGCGCCGCGCTGCACGACGCCGATCCGGCGATGGTGCAGGACGCGCTGTACGACGCCGAGGAATACCTGCGTTCGGAACTGGCCGCCCAGCCGGGCCGCAGCGAGGCGGAGGTGATCGCCGACGTCGCCGGCAGCTACGGTGCGCCGGAGGAAGTGGCCGAGATCTACCGCGAAACCGAAATCACCGTGAACCGCGCGCTGCGCACCCCGAGCGCCAGCGTGCGGCCGATCGCCCGGGTAGTGCCGGCGCAGGTGGCGCCGGGTGGTGCCGCCGCAGCGGCCGCAGCCGGCGGCGATGCACCGCCGACCGACCGTGTTCCGCCGCCGCACCGCTCGGCGCTGGCACGCTTCTTCGGCGTGGCACTGGAACCGCGGACCTACGGCGCGCTGTTCTACATGCTGCTGTCGCTGGCCACCGGCATCTTCTTCTTCACCTGGGTGATCACCGGCTTGTCGATGTCGCTCGGCCTGATCGTGCTGATCATCGGCATTCCAATGACGGTGCTCTTCTTCGGTTCGGTGCGCGGCCTGGCGCTGCTGGAAGGGCGGCTGATCGAAGCGCTGCTGGGCGAGCGTATGCCGCGCCGGCCGCGTTACGCCGACCGCAGCCGCAGCTGGCTGCAGCGTATCGGCGACATGTTCACCGATGGGCGTACCTGGCTGACGATGCTGTACTTCATGCTGATGCTGCCGCTGGGCATCATCTACTTCACCATCGCGGTCACGCTGCTGACGGTGGCGCTGGTCTTCATCTGGGCGCCGGTGGCCTCGATGTTCGCGCTGGGCGCCCCGAGCCTGTACTTCGAAAGCGAACTTGTCGTGCTGCCGCTGTGGGCCACCCCGGCGCTGGCGGTACTGGGCGTGGTGATCCTGTTCTGCACCATGCACCTGGCCCGCTTCATCGGCCACCTGCACGGACAGATGGCGAAACACCTGCTTGTACGCCTCTAAGTCTACCGACGGCCGGCCAACGGCCGGCGCTACCGCCAGGCATCCGGAGCCCTTGGTTGATTGACCATGATCCGGATGGGCCCGTAGCAATTCGTAGGTCCGGCCGTTGGCCGGACACCGCGCGCAGCGCGGCGCAAGCATCCGAAGTCGTCGAGATCAGGCCACGGTGATCCGACCGGCGTTCAGCCCCAATCGAAACCGCCCGTCAGACGTTCATGATCCGGATCGAAGCGCCGACAACCGTCGGCGCAACCGCTCGTCACCCCGCCTTCTTGCGGATCGGGGTGACGTTGCTGGCGGTCTTGGCCGCCTTCTTCGGCTTCGCCGCAGCCTGCGCATTGGCGGCGAAGAAATCGCGCACCTTGGGGTACACGGTTTCGCGCCAGCGGCGGCCGCTGAAGATGCCGTAGTGGCCGGCGCCCTCGACCACGAAGTGCTCACGGCGCGCGGCCGGGATACCGGTGCACAGTTCCTGCGCCGCTTCGGTCTGGCCCAGGCCGGCGATGTCGTCCAGCTCGCCTTCGATGCTCAGCAGCGCGGTGCCGGTGATCGCACCGGGATCCACAAGCTCACCCTGCACATACCACTCGCCGCGCGGCAGCAGGAATTCCTGGAACACCACGCGGATGGTATCCAGGTAGTAGCGCGCCGGCATGTCCAGCACTGCGTTGTATTCGTCGTAGAAGCGGCGGTGCGCATCGGCATCTTCCATGTCGCCCTTGACCAGGTCGGCATAGAAATCCCAATGCGAACTGAAGTGCCGGCTCGGGTTCATCGACAGGAACCCGGCGTGCTGCAGGAAGCCCGGATACACGCGGCGACCGGCGCCCGGATAACCCGGCGGCACGGTGTGGATCACGTTGTTCTCGAACCACGACAGCGGGTTCTGGGTGGCCAGGTTGTTCACCGCGGTCGGGCTGCAGCGCGCATCGATCGGGCCGCCCATCATCACCAGCGAACGCGGCGTGGTTTCGCCACGGCTGGCCATCAGCGAAACGGCGGCCAGCACCGGTACGGTCGGCTGGCACACGCTGACCACGTGCAGTTTCTCGGCACCGAGGTGGCGGATGAATTCCTGCACGTAGGCGATGTAATCGTCCAGGCTGAACTCGCCTTCGCTGCCGGGCACCATGCGCGCGTCGACCCAGTCGGTGACGTACACGCGGTGGTCGCGCAGCAGGGTGCGCACGGTGTCGCGCAGCAGCGTGGCGTGGTGGCCCGACAGCGGCGCCACCACCAGCACGAACGGCTGGTTGAGCATGGTGTTGAGCTGGTCGGCTTCGTTGCTGTGGCGCTTGAAGCGCAGCAGCTTGCAGAACGGCTTGACGACTTCTTCGTGCACCACGATCGGCACGCGCTCGCCGTCGACCTCGATTTCGTTGATGCCCCACTCGGGCTTCTCGTAATCCTTGCCGATGCGATGGAACAGCTCGTTCACCGCGGACAGGCGGTCGGCACCGGGCATCTGCGACCACCAGTGGCCCTGGTTGGCGAAGAACTTGGCGTTGGCCTGGGCCTGGTGCACCCACGGGGCGAGCAGGTTGCGGGTCAATTCATGCAGCTGATAGAGCATGACGTCCGAATATGTATGGTCTTATGTTGCCGCGCAGCATACCTCACCCGGGTCGGGAACGCCTTAATAGGCGGATCCGTCGCAACCGGCCGTGAGATCAACGGCCACTGCGTTCCAGGGCGGCGGCGTGGCCCGCCAGTGCGGGCGACAGCCAGCAGTGCGAGCCGAGCGCGGTGAAGCCTTCGGCCGTCAGCTGGCGGCGGTACCAGGCCGCCGGGCGGGCCTGGAATCCTTCATGGTCACCTTCGAACTCGTCCTCGGCGGTGAACGCCTCCAGGAACGCCACGCCACCGGTGAGCTCGGCGAAACCGGCCAGGGCGGGGCGCAGCTCGCGGGTGGGCACGTAGTGCATCACGTCCGAACAGACCAGCAGGTCCACCGGCGCGCACGGGCGCAGCCAGGCGAAATCGCCAACCCGGGCCGGGTGCAGGTTGCGGCTGCGGCCGTAGCGCTGCACCGCATAGTCGCTGCTGTCGAAGCCCATGTACTGCACGCGCGGGCGCAGCTTGAGCAGCGGCGCGCGCCAGGCGCCTTCACCGGCGCCGATGTCCAGCACGCTGCGGATCGGGCGCTCCAGGTAGTACTCGGCACTGGCGACGGCCAGTGCGACCTTGCGCGCCAGGCGCGCCGCGCCGCCGGTCTGGTCGGGCTGGTACCAGCGCTGGAAGTAGGCCTGGTCGTAGGTCTTCTGCATGCGGGGACAGGGATCGAGGACGGGGTGGGTGCACATGGTAGCCGAGCCCGCTGCGTCAATCTGCCGCGCATGCGCAGCCCGCGTGAATCGGCCAGAATGAACGACATCCCAAGCCAGCCGCCGGAGCAAGCGCATGCAGTCCTACTACTGGGTCAAGACCTTCCACCTGCTGTTCGTGGTGGCGTGGATGGCGGCGGTGTTCTACCTGCCGCGGATCCTGGTGAACCTGAGTGAGACCGCCGGGCAGCTGCCCGTCGTGGAGCGCCTGCAGCTGATGGGCCTGCGCCTGTACAAGTTCGGCCACATGATGTTCGGCTTCGCGCTGATCCTGGGGCTGGTGCTGTGGTTGGGCTACCGGGTGATTCCGGACTTCCCCACCATGGTCGCGCCCGGTGCGGCGGGTTGGCTGCACGCCAAACTGGGGCTGGTGGTGCTGCTGCTGGTGTACTACTCGTGGACCGGGCGGCTGCTGAAGGGCGCGGTGAAGGGCAAGGTGCTGCCGTCGTCGCGCGCGCTGCGCTGGTTCAATGAATTGCCGCTGGTGCTGTTCATCGGCGTGGTCTGGCTGGTGTTGGCCAAGCCGTTCTGAGCGGTTTGGGGTCGCGTTGACACGCATGGCGTGTCACTACGCGATCGCACGCCGGCGTAGGGACACGCCATGCGTGTCCAGCGCAATGCCGAAACGCACAAAAAAACCGGGCGCATGGCCCGGTTTTTCTTGCCGCAACCGCAGCGGCCGATCAGGCCGTTTCGTAGGCGCCGTAGCTGCGCAGGCGCTCGTAACGCTTCTGCAGCAGGTCTTCGGTGGACAGCTTCTCCAGCGCGTCCAGCTCGTTGAGCAGCACGGCCTTCAGGCGCTTGGCCATCTGGTTCGGGTTGCGGTGCGCGCCGCCGGTCGGCTCGCGCACGACCTTGTCGACCAGGCCCAGGCTCTTCAGGCGCGGCGCGGTCAGGCCCAGCTGTTCGGCGGCATCCTTGGCCTTGCCCGCATCCTTCCACAGGATCGAGGCGCAGCCTTCCGGGCTGATGGTGGAATACACGCTGTATTCCAGCATCACGGTGCGGTCGCCCACGCCCAGCGCCAGCGCGCCGCCGGAGCCGCCTTCGCCGATCACGGTGCAGATCACCGGCACCTTCAGTTCGGCCATTTCCATCAGGTTGCGCGCGATCGCTTCGGACTGGCCACGCGATTCGGCATCGATGCCCGGCCAGGCACCGGCGGTGTCGATCAGGGTCAGCACCGGCAGGCCGAAGCGCTCGGCCATCTTCATCAGGCGCAGCGCCTTGCGGTAGCCCTCCGGCTTGGGCATGCCGAAGTTGCGCTTGATCTTTTCCTTGGTGTCGCGGCCCTTCTGGTGGCCGATCAGCATCACCGAACGGCCGCCGATTCGGGCCAGGCCACCCATGATGGCCTTGTCGTCGGCGAAGGCGCGGTCGCCGGCCAGTTCCTGGAACTCATCGCAGAAGATGCGGATGTAGTCGGCGGTGTAAGGGCGCGAAGGATGGCGGGCCAGCTGCAGCACCTGCCACGAGGTCAGGTTGCGGAAGATCTGCGCGGTACGCAGCCGCAGCTTGTCCTGCAGGGTGCGCACTTCGGCCTCGACATTGACCGCCGGGCCGGCGCTTGCGCTGCGCAGCTCCTGGATCTTTGCCTCCAGATCAGCGATGGGTTGCTCGAAGTCGAGGTAGTTCGGATTCATCGGAAGCCGTCGTGAAGAAAAGAGGGAAAGTGTAGCCGAATGCGTCTAAATGCCCCGTACGCCGTCGTCTGGTCAGGGGCTAGTTGGCCCATGGCGGGCTGTACCGGACTTTCAGCGTCCGGACCGCCGGGTCGGCCCGCAGGGCGTCCACCAGCTGGCTGTCCACGCGCACGGCAGTGTCGCCGGCTACGTCCAGCATGCCGGCTACCGGGCCCTGCTCGGTGCCCAGCAGCAGGTCCAGGCGCAGGGGGGTGCGGCCGGGACGGTGGCGGTCGAGCAGGCCGTTCACCCGCGCCCAGACCGGGTCGCCCTGGCGCAGGTCCAGGCGCAGCGACAGGCGGGTGGCGTAATTGGCGCAGATTTCCTCGAAGTCCCAGCACTGGCGGATGCGCAGGGCATAGCCGCCATTGAACTCGTCCTCGCGCAGGCCGCCCTTGACCACCAGGATGCGGTCCTTGGTCATCAGGTGGCCGAACTCGGCCAGGCCATCGGTGAACGCGCTGCATTCGACCCGGCCCTTCCCGTCTTCAAGCTGCATGAACACCTGGCTTTCGCCCTTGCGGCGCACGCCGACCACCAGGCCGGCCAGGATCACCGGGGTTTCCTGGCGCCAGGCGCGCTTTTCGCCATCCTTGCTGGGCCGGGCAGGGGGAATCAGTTTTTCCAGCATGCCCAGGTCGGTGCCGACCAGTTCCTTGACGTCGTCGGCATGCGGGTCGAACGGATGGCCACTGAGGTAGAACCCCAGCGTTTCGCGTTCGCCGTCCAGCAGTTGGCCCAGCCCCCATTCCTTGGCTTCAGGCAGGTCCAGCTGCAGCGCGGTGCTGACCGGGTCGGGCGCGCCGAACAGCGAGTTCTGGCCGGAGGCCTTCTCGCGCGACATCTGGTCGGTGGCCTTGAGCACTTCAGGCAGCTGCAGCATCAGCGAAGCGCGGTTCTTGCCGAGGCCATCGAGTGCGCCGCAGTTGATCATCGCTTCAAGCGTGCGCCGGTTGAGCTTGCCCGATTCGATGCGCATGCAGAAATCCAGCAGCGAGGCGTAGCGGCCCTTGGCCAGGCGCTCGTCAACCACTGCTTCGCAGGCCCCCTGGCCCACGCCCTTGATGGCGCCCAGGCCATACTGGATGGTGTCGGCGCTGGAGGCTTCGAACATGTACGCCGACTCGTTCACGCGCGGCGGCAGCACGGTCAGGCCGAGGTTGCGCACTTCGGCCAGGAAGCCCACCACCTTGTCGGTGTTGTCCATGTCCGAGGACAGCGTGGCCGCCATGAACTCGGCCGGGTAATGGCGTTTGAGCCAGGCGGTCTGGTAGCTGACCAGCGCGTAGGCGGCAGCGTGCGATTTGTTGAAACCGTAGCCGGCGAACTTCTCCATCAGGTCGAAGATTTCGTCGGCCTTGGGGCCGTCCACGCCGCCCTTGGCCGCACCTTCGCGGAAGATCTCGCGGTGCTTGGCCATTTCGGCCGGCACCTTCTTGCCCATCGCGCGGCGCAGCAGGTCGGCGCCGCCGAGCGAGTAACCGCCGACGATCTGCGCCATCTGCATCACCTGCTCCTGGTACACCATGATGCCGTAGGTGTCTTTCAGGATCGCTTCGGTACGCGGATCGGGGTAGATGATCTCTTCCTGGCCGTGCTTACGCGCGTTGAAGGAGGGAATCAGGTCCATCGGGCCGGGGCGATACAGCGACACCAGCGCGATGAGGTCTTCGAAGCGGTCGGGGCGCGCGTCCTTCAGCAGGCGGCGCATGCCCGAGGATTCGAACTGGAAGACCGCGCCGGTGTTGCCGTTGGCGAAGATGTCCTTGTAGGTGGGCGCATCGTCCAGCGGCAGCGCGGTGATGTCGATCGGCGGAATGCCGGCGCGGGCATGGCGCTTGTTGATCGCCTTGACCGCCCAGTCGATGATCGTCAGCGTGCGCAGGCCGAGGAAGTCGAACTTCACCAGGCCGATTTCTTCGACGTCGTTCTTGTCGAACTGGGTGACCGGGTTGCGGCCACGGCCGCCTTCATCGTGTTCGGCGAACAGCGGGCAGAATTCGGCCAGCGGTTCCGGCGCGATCACCACGCCGCCGGCATGCTTGCCGGCGTTGCGGGTAAGGTCTTCGAGCTGGCGCGCCAGGTCGATCAGGTCGCGCACGTCGTCTTCGTTCTGGTAGCGCTGGATCAGCTCCGGCGATGCCATTTCCGAATCCTTGCCTTCGCCCATCGCATCCTTGAGCGAAATGCCCAGGATGTTGGGAATCAGCTTGGACACCCCGTCGACCAGGCCATACGGGAAACCGAGCACGCGCCCGGAATCGCGCACCACGGCCTTGGCGGCCATGGTGCCGTAGGTGATGATCTGGCTGACGCGTTCGCGGCCGTACTTGCGCGCGACGTAGTCGATGACTTCGTCGCGGCGGTCCATGCAGAAGTCGATGTCGAAGTCGGGCATCGACACGCGTTCGGGGTTGAGGAACCGCTCGAACAGCAGGTTGTACGGAATCGGATCCAGATCGGTGATCTGCAGTGCCCAGGCCACCAGCGAACCGGCACCGGAACCACGGCCGGGGCCGATCGGAATACCCTGGTTCTTACCCCACTGGATGAAGTCGGCCACGATCAGGAAGTAGCCGGGGAACCCCATCTTGATGATGGTGGCCAGCTCGAATTCCAGCCGCTCGAAATAGTCCTCGCGGGTTTTGCCTTCGGCCAGCGGATTCTTTTCCAGGCGGGCTTCCAGGCCCTTGCGCGATTCGCTGCAGATCCAGCTGTCCAGCGTTTCGTTTTCCGGCACCGGGTAGTTGGGCAGGAAGTAGGTGCCCAGCCGCATTTCGATGTTGCAGCGTTCGGCCAGCGCCAGCGTGTTGTCGATCGCATCGGGGATGTCGGCGAACAGCGCGCACATCTCTTCGGGCGATTTCAGGTACTGCTGGTCGCTGTAATCGCGCGGGCGCTTGGGATCGTCCAGCACGCGGCCGGAGGAAATGCACACGCGGGCTTCGTGCGCGCTGAAATCGTCCGGGCGCAGGAAGCGCACGTCGTTGCTGGCCACCACGGGCAGGCCACGCTGGCCGGCGGCCACCAGGGCAAACTGGTTGAACGCTTCTTCGCCTTCGCGACCGGTACGGGTCAGCTCCAGATGCAGGCCGTCGCCGAACACGCGCTGCCAGTCGGCGAGCTGCTGCTCGGCCAGGTCATGCCGGCCTTCGCCGGCCAGACGCCCGGCCAGGCTGTCGCGGCCAGCCAGGGCAAACAGGTTGTGGCAACCGCCCTTGAGCCAGTCGGGGTGCACCGCCACGCCGCCTTCAGGGCGGTGGCCTTCCATCCAGGCACGCGTGAGCAGGCGCGACAGGCTGAGATAGCCTTCGCGGTCGCGGCAGAGCAGGGTCATGCGCCAGGGGGTCATGCCCTCTTCGGCGATCATGATGTCGGCACCGGCGATCGGCTTGATGCCGACCGTTTCAGCGGCCTTGTAGAACTTCACCAGCGCGAACAGGTTGTTCAGGTCGGTCACTGCCAACGCGGGCAGGTTCAGTTCGACGGCGCGGCTGAGCAGGTTGGCCTGCTTGGCCTTTTTCGGGTCAGCCTGATCCGGTTTCGCCGGGACACGGATGGTCGAATCCGCCAGCGAAAACTCGGTGTGGACGTGCAGATGTACGAAACGGGAAGTGGACATGCCGGGCCAATGTAATGCCCGGTCAGGGTAGCCGCGCGGGGCAGCCCGAACAAGGCTTGACAGGGCGTTAGGTTAAGGCCGCCCCAACGGAAGGTCGGCTCGCACGGAAGAGCAGGAGCAAAGGCCGGGCTTTTGATCTCCGTTGGGCACCAGCCAACTGTCAAAGGGCGGCGGCGGTGGGTTTGCGGGGGTGTGAGCCGCATGGATGCGGCGACCAAGCCCCCATGGATGGGTTCACGGCGTCCCCCGCAAACCCACCGACGCCGCCCAAGCCAGACGAACTCCGACGTGCCGCTTTGGCTTTGGCTTTGGCTGTTGCGTCAGACAGCAGCAGCCAACGCGCTGTCCAGGCAATCACGCACGGGCGCGAAGCTGCGGCGATGGTGGGGGCAGGGGCCGTGGGTGCGCAGGGCGGCCAGGTGGGCCGGGGTGCCGTAGCCCTTGTGCTGGTCGAAACCGTATTCGGGGTGCTGCTCGTGCAGCTGGAGCATGTAGCGGTCGCGGCTGACCTTGGCCAGGATCGAGGCCGCCATGATCGCGCGGTCGAGCGCGTCGCCTCCGACCAGCGCCTGCGCGGGGCAGGGCAAGCCCTTGGGCACCACGTTGCCGTCGATGCGCGCGAACTGCGCCACGTGCGCGACCGCCTCGACCGCCCGGCGCATGCCCAGCATCGTCGCCTGGTAGATGTTGAGCGTGTCGATCTCCGTCACGTCCACCATCACCACGTGGAAGGCCAGCGCACGCTGCTGGATCCTGTCGAACAGCTGGTCGCGGCGGATCGCCGTGAGCTGCTTGGAATCGTCCAGCCCGTTCAGACGCGGGCGGTCCGGGCAGAACACCACCGCCGCTACCGCCACCGGGCCGGCCAGCGGCCCGCGACCGGCTTCGTCCACCCCCGCCACATAGCGCGGCGCGACCGTCGCCAGCGCCGCCCCATCGAACAGCGCCAGCGAGGCCGCCGCAGCGTGGCGGCGGCTCATGCCGGCGCGTTCCCGCGTGGCTTGCGTGCCAGCAGTTCCGCCACCGCGTCGGCCGCGCGCGCCGACGCGTCCTGGCGCAACTGCAGGTGCAGCTTTTCGTACGTGTCCTGGATCTCGATGGCGCGTTGCGGCTGATCGAACCACTGCATGATCGCCTCGGCCAGCTTGTCCGGCACGCAGTCGTGCTGGATCAGCTCCGGCGCCAGGTCCTTGCCGGCCAGGATGTTCGGCAGCGCGAAGCGGTCCACCTTGATCAGGCCGAGCGCCTTCACGATCCGGTAGGTCAGCTCCGCCACGCGGTAACCCACCACCATCGGCCGCTTCACCAGCATCGTTTCCAGCGTGGCCGTGCCCGAGGCGAGTACCACTACGTCGGCCGCGATCATCGCCGTGCGCGCCTGGCCGTCCAGCAGGTGCGAGTAGGCCACCGGCAGCGCCGAGCGCGACAGCTGCTCCTGGATCAGTGCACGGCAGGCCGAGTTGGCTGCCGGCACCACCACGTGCAGGCCAGGAATGCGTTCGGACACCTGCCAGGCCGCTTCGAAGAACGCACCGCCCAGCTTGCTGATCTCGCCCAGCCGGCTGCCCGGCAGCACAGCCAGAACCTTGGCGTTGACCGGCAGGCCCAGGGCCACGCGGGCCGCTTCGCGGTCGCTGTGCAGCGGAATGTCATCGGCCATCGGGTGGCCGACGAAGCGCGCGTCGATGCCATGGCGGGCGTAGATGGGCGGTTCCATCGGGAACAGGCACAGCACCAGGTCGGCGCTGGCACCGATCTTCTCCGCACGCTTTTCGCGCCACGCCCAGACCGACGGGCTGACGTAGTGCACCGTGGTGATGCCGCGCTCTTTCAGCCAGCGCTCCACGCCCAGGTTGAAGTCCGGGGCGTCGATGCCGATGAACACGTCCGGCTGCCACTCCAGCACCCGCGCACGGAACTCACTGCGCAGCTTCAGCAGGCGCGGCAGGTGGCGCAGGATTTCGGTCAGGCCCATCACCGCCAGCTCACTGGCATCGAACCAGGTCAGGCAGCCGGCGCTGCGCATCGCATCGCCGCCAATCCCAGCGAACTCGGCGTCCGGGAACCGCTGCTGCAGTTCGCGCACCAGGCCGGCGCCGAGGAGGTCGCCGGAGGCTTCACCGGCAACCAGCGCAACCCGCAGCGGTCGCGAAGAGCCCGGCGCCGTCATCGCAGCAGGGGCCTCTCGGCGTGCTCGATGAAGTCCAGCATGTCCTTGACGTCGGCGCTGTGCGTGGCCTGTTCGGCCAGCTGCACCTTGGCTTCGGCCAGCGGCAGGCCGGCCACGTACAACGTGCGGTAGGCGCGCTTGATGCTGGCGATGCGCTCGGCATCGAAGCCGCGGCGCTTGAGGCCCTCGCTGTTGATGCCGCGCGGGCGGCCCAGCGAATCGCTGCCGACCATGGTGAACGGTGGCACGTCGCCATTGGTCAGTGCACCCATGCCCAGGAAGGCGTGCGCACCGATCCTGCAGAACTGGTGGGCCCCGGCGAAACCGCTGATGATCACGTAGTCGCCCACGGTCACGTGGCCGGCCAGGGTGGTGTTGTTGGAGAACACGCACTGGTTGCCGACGTGGCAGTCGTGCGCCACGTGCGTGTAGGCCAGCATCCAGTTGCCGTTGCCGATGGTGGTGACGCCACCGCCGCCGCCGGTACCGCGGTTGAGGGTGACGAACTCGCGGAACACGTTGTCATCGCCGATCACCAGTTCGGTGCGCTCGCCGGCGTACTTCTTGTCCTGCGGTTCGCCGCCCACGGCAACGTGGCCGATGAAACGGTTGTTGCGGCCGATCCGGGTCGGGCCGTGGATCGAGCAGTGCGGGCCGACTTCGGTGCCTTCGCCGATCTCGACATCGGCACCGATCAGGCAGAACGCACCGATACGTACATCCGCCGCCAGTTTCGCCGACGGGTCGATGACCGCGGTGGGGTGGATGAGCGGCCCGTTCATTCGCGGGTGCCGGCGCAGAGTACTTCGGCGCAGGCGACGATCTCGCCGTCGACCTTGGCCACGCAGTCGTACACCGCCATGTTGCGGATCACGCGCTTGATCTCGACATGCATTTCCAGCACGTCGCCGGGCACCACCTGCTTGCTGAAGCGGGCCTTGTCCACCTTGACCATGTAGAACAGCTTGGACTGCGCATCGCGGCCCAGGGTGAGCTGGGTCAGCACGCCGCCGGCCTGGGCCATGGCTTCGATGATCAGCACGCCGGGCATGATCGGCTGGCTGGGGAAGTGGCCCTGGAAGAACGGTTCGTTGATGCTGACGTTCTTGGTGGCAACGATGGTGCGCTTCTCGTAATCGATCGCGACGACCTTGTCGACCAGCAGGAAGGGATAACGGTGCGGGATCAACGCCTGGATCTGGGTGATGTCCGGCAGCTTCTGTTCGTGGCTCATTCCTTCTCCTTGCTCACAGACAGGATGCGACGGGCCAGGGCATCGAGCTGCTTGAAGCGCGCGGCGTTCTTGCGCCACGTGCGGTTGTCGGTCAACGGGGTCCCGGACGAGTATTCGCCCGGTTCGGTAATGGAGTTGCGCACCACGGACTTGCCGGTGATCACCACCTTGTCGCAGATCTCGAGGTGGCCGACGACGCCGACGGCGCCGCCGAGCAGGCAGTAACGGCCGATCTTGGCGCTGCCGGCAATGCCGGTGCAGCCGGCGATGGCCGAGTGGGCGCCGATCCGGACGTTGTGGGCGATCTGGACGAGGTTGTCCAGGCGCACGTCGTTGTCGAGCACGGTATCTTCGAGGGCGCCGCGGTCGACGCAGGTATTGGCGCCGATCTCGCAGTCGTCGCCGATGCGCACGCCCCCCAGCTGGGGCACTTTGATCCAGCTGCCGGCGTCCATCGCCAGGCCGAAGCCATCGGCGCCGAGCACGGCACCGGGATGGATGCGCACGCGTTTGCCGATGCGGACGCGGGTGACCAGGGTGACGCGGGCGATCAGTTCGCAGCCGCTGTCTAGGCTGCAGTCTTCGCCGATGATGCTGCCGGCGCCGATGATGCAGTTCTCGCCGATCACGCTGCGCGCGCCGATGGTGACGAACGGGCCGATGTGGGCGCTGGCGGCGACCTGGGCCTCGGGATCGATGACGGCGCTGGGGTGGATGCCCGGCGGCCGGGTCGGGGCGATGTCGAACAGCGCGCCGATCTTGGCGAAGGTGGTGTAGGGATCCTTGGCGATCAGCGCGGTACCGGGCGCGGCTTCGGCGTCGTCGGCGCGCAGCACCACGATCCCGGCCTGGCTGTCGGCCAGCTGGGCGCGGTAGCGCGGGTTGGCCAGGAAGGTCAGCTGGCCAGGGCCGGCATGGGCGAGCGTGGCCACGCCATGGATGGCGGTGCTGCCATCACCATGGACCTGCAGGCCAAACTGCTCGGCGAGTTGCTGGGCGGTATAGGTAGGAGTGTTCACGCCGGGAGTTTACCGTGTGGCGTGACTTCGGTCATGTTCGGGGGTGTTCATGGGGCTGCGCCTGATGGCGGTTGGATTCAGGCGAACAGCCCGAGGGTTGCCGGGTTCGCGCGCAGGGCCGGCGGGTGCGGGGGTACGGGGGGCGCCGTGAACCCATCCCTGGGGGCTCTTACCAAACATCCATGTTTGGTAAAGCCCCCGTACCCCCGCACCCGCCGGCCCTCTGACGGTGTGTCGGTTGCCAAGGGTGATCAAAAGCGGGCCAGTCCCCACAAACAAAAACGCCGGGCAATGCCCGGCGTTTCTGCTGATGCGTCCAGCGCTTAGAACTGACCACCGAACGTGAACTGCAGGCGTTCGATTTCGTCGCCGTCTTCCTTCTTTAGCGGGAAGGCGTAGCTGATCGAGATCGGGCCGACCGGGGCGCGCCACAGCAGGGCGACACCGGCCGAGGCACGCAGTTCGTTGGCCTTGAAGTTGTCCACGCCGTTATACACGTTGCCGACGTCGAAGAACGCCGAGACGCGGGCCGACGGGCTGTCGAACAGGCGCGGGAAGTAGGCTTCGACCGAACCCACGGTTTTCAGCGAACCACCCAGCGGCTGGCCACGGTTGTACGAAGCGGTCGGCTCCGAGCGCGGGCCAAGGGTGTTGTCTTCGAAACCGCGCACCGAGTTGGTACCGCCGGCGTAGAAGTTTTCGAAGAACGGCAGGCCCGACGCGGTCACGGTGCGGGTGGTGCCATCCGGGTTGGTGATCACGCGGGTGACATCGTTGCCGTAGGAGTCGCCGTAGCCGACCTCGGCGCGGGTATTGATGACCAGCGACGGGATGATCGGCCAGTACTTGGAGACCTGGTAGTTCAGCTTGTAGTACTCGACCGTCGAACCCGGCAGGGTCGTTTCCAGGCCCACGCGCTGGTACATGCCGCGGGTGGGCATGAAGTAATCGTTGCGGGTGTCGCGCGCCCAGCCCAGCTCCGTGCGCCAGGAGTGGAACGTGCGCTGGCCGATGGCATCGATGTAATCGATGATCGCCTGCGGCGTTGCACCCTGGTAGGTGGTGATCTGGTTGCTGTCGATGCCCACCATCAGCGAGACGGTGTCGTTCTCGGTGATCGGCACGCCGAACACCACCTGCGCCGCACCGTTGGTGCTGTTGTACTGCGCGGTGTTGAAGTCGGAGTAATCCAGCTCGCGCCAGGACAGGTTGTAGCCCAGCGACACGCCGTCGTCGGTGAAGTACGGGTTGGTGTAGGAGAAGCCGTAACGCTGCAGGTAGCTGCTGCGCGACGCTTCGACCGACACGCGGTTGCCGCCGCCCAGGAAGTTGTTCTGCGACAGCTGCACCGAGGTGGTCATGCCGTAGGACTGCGAATAGCCCAGGCCGAACACGAAGCTGCCCGAGGTGGTTTCCTTGACGTTGTAGACCACGTCGACCTGGTCGTTGCTGCCGGTGACCGGCGGCGTTTCGACATCCACCGATTCGAAGTAGCCCAGGCGCTGCAGGCGGATCTTGGAACGGTCGATCGCGGCCTGCGAGTACCAGCTGTTCTCGAACTGGCGCATTTCACGACGCAGCACTTCATCGGAGGTGCGGGTGTTGCCCTTGAACACAATGCGGCGCACGCCCACGCGGGGGCCCGGCACGACCTGCATGTTGATCGCCACGGTGCGTTCGGCGCGGTTGCTGGTCGGGATCGGGTTCACCTTGGCGAACGCGTAACCGATGTTGGACAGCGAATTGGTGATGGCGTCCGAGCTGAATTCCAGCAGGGCGCGCGAGAACGTATCGCCGGACTTCTGGATCAGCATGCGCTCCACGTCTTCCTGCGGAAGGATGGTGTCGCCGGTGACCTTGATCTCGGAGATCTTGTACTGCTCACCTTCGGTCACGCCGGCGGTGATGAACATGTCGCGCTTGTCGGGGCTGATCGAGACCTGGGTGGAATCGATGCTGAAGTCCACGTAGCCGCGGTCCAGGTACCAGGCATTGAGCTTTTCCAGGTCGCCGGACAGCTTTTCCTTGGAGTACTGGTCGTCGCGGCGGTACCACGATGCCCAGTTGTGCTCCTTGGATTCCCAGGTTTCCAGGATGTCCTTGGACTCGAACTTCTCGGTGCCGACCAGGTTCACGTGCTGGATCTTGGCGGCCTTGCCTTCCTTGATCGCAATGGTGATGTCCACGCGGTTGCGGTCAAGCGGGCTGACGGTCGGGGTGATCTCGACGTTGTATTTGCCACGGTCGTTGTACTGGCGGCGCAGTTCCTGGGTCACCCGGTCCAGGCTCAGGCGATCGAACGTGCCGCCTTCGCTCAGGCCGATGTCGCTCAGGCCCTTGAGCAGCTGGTCGCTCTTGATGTCCTTGTTGCCGGTGACGGTCAGCTTGTTGATCGCCGGGCGTTCCTTGACCGTGACCACCAGGATGTCGCCCTGCCGCTCAAGCTGGACGTCCTCGAAGAAGCCGGTCTTGTACAGGGCACGGATCGACTCGCCGACCTTGTTGTCGGTCAGGGTCTCGCCACGTTCCACCGGCAGGTAGGTGAACACGGTACCGGAGGTGATGCGCTGCAGACCATCGACACGGATGTCGCTGACGGTGAAGGGCTCGGCTGCCTGGGCCAGGGCGGGCGCGCCGAAACCGGCGGCGAGTGCGAGGGCAAGCAGGCGGCGATTGGGGAGTCGCGTCATGTCACGTCCGGTTGGAGTCGAATACGATGTTGCGGGATGCCGGCGCATAAGACGACGACAAAAGGGTAAAAGTTCATCGCGGGAACAGACCGAGGATGTCGTTGTAGAACGCCAGTCCCATCAGTCCGGCCAGCATGGCCAGGCCGATGTACTGGCCGGCCGCCATGGCACGCTCGCTGAGCGGGCTGCCCTTGACCAACTCGATAAGGTAATACAGCAGGTGCCCGCCGTCCAAGATGGGGATGGGCAACAGGTTGATGATGCACAGGCTGAGCGAGAGTACGGCCAGGAACCAGAGGAACCAATCAAGGCCGCGCTGGGCGGTCTGGTTGGCTACCCGGGCGATGGTGACCGGGCCGGAAACGTTCTGCAGCGAGGCATTGCCGGTCACGATGCGGCGCATCATGCCGAGCGAATCGCCCGCCGCGCGCGCGGTTTCGCGCAGCGCCGCCGGGATGGCCGCCAGCGGGCCGTACTGCAGGGTGGTGTCATAGGCCGGCGCGCTGGCCTGCGGGAAGCCGATGCCGATCTGCCACGTGGGCTGGCCGCGGCCGTCCTTGCCCTGGCGCGGGGTGACTTCCAGCGCCAGCCGGTCGCCGTTGCGCAGCACCTCGATCATGCCCGGGCCGCCGCGCTTGCCCAGCGCGAGGATGGCCGGGGAGACCTGGTCGGCCGCATCGATGCGCTGGCCATCCACGGCCACCACCAGGTCGCCCGGCAACAGCACGCCCTGGGCGGCGGAATCGGGCAGCACCTGTTCGACCAGTGCCGGCTGCAGGTGGAACTGCCAGGTCAGGCCGGCCAGCGAGGCCACCCAGCGCTCATCGAAGCCGGCCGGCAGCTGCGACAGCGGCAGGGTGCGGGTGCGCACCTGCTCCTGCGCATCGACCACCTCCACCTTCGCATCGTGGCGGTCCATGGCGGCCGTGGTCAGGGCCATGGCGGCCTGGCCGGCGGTGACCACGCTGCGGTCATCCACGCTCAGCACGCGGTCACCGGCCTGCAGCCCGGCCACCTGGGCCATGCCGGTGGTGCGGCCGATGGTGGCCGAATAATCCTGCTTGCCCAGTACGAACATGGCCCACAGCAGGGCCACGCACAGCACCAGGTTGGCGATCGGGCCTGCCGCCACGATCGCGATGCGCTGCCAGACGCTCTTGTGGTTGAAGGCCAGGCCGCGTTCGGCCGGGTGTACCTCGACCTCGCGCTCGTCGAGCATCTTCACATAGCCGCCCAGTGGAATGGCGGCGATGGCGAATTCGGTACCGTTGCGGTTGCGGCGCATCCACAGCGGTCTGCCGAAGCCGACTGAGAAGCGCAGCACCTTCACTCCACAGCGCCGCGCGACCCAGTAGTGACCGAACTCATGGAACGTCACCAGCAGGCCAAGGCTGACGATCATCCACCAGACGGAGCCGATGAATTCACCCATGGTGGACGTCGCGGGAAAGGAGCGGGAAGGGCATTCAGGCGTGGTCGATGGCGGCTTGGGTGATCTGGCGGGCGTGCTGGTCGGCGGCCAGCAGGCCCTCCAGTGTATCGGCGGACGCGGAAGGCAGTGTTGAAAGAGCGTTAGCCACCAGCCCTGGAATGGCTAGGAAAGCGATCCGCCCCTGAAGAAACGCTGAAACAGCCACTTCATTGGCCGCATTGAGCACCGCCGGGGCAGTGCCGCCAGCGGCCATCGCCTGCCAGGCCAGGCCCAGGCAGGGGAAGGCGTCGGTGTCGGGGGCCTCGAAATCCAGCCGGCCCTGGCTCAGCAGGTCCAGCCCGCCGACCCCGGATTCGATGCGGTGCGGCCAGCCCAGGCCCACGGCCAGGGTGGTGCGCATGTCCGGCAGGCCCATCTGGGCCAGGGTGGAGCCGTCGACGAATTCGACCAGCGAATGCACCAGGCTCTGCGGGTGCACCAGCACGTCGATGCGCTCGCCGGGGATGTTGAACAGGTGGTGGGCCTCGATGACCTCCAGCCCCTTGTTCATCAACGTCGCCGAATCGACCGAGATCTTCGGGCCCATCGACCACTTCGGGTGGGCGACTGCCTGGGCCGGGGTGACTTCGGCCAGCTCGGCCCGGCTGCGCCCGCGGAAGGGGCCGCCGGAGGCGGTGAGCAGGATCCTGCGCACGCCGGCCTGGTCCAGGCTGGCGTCGCGCGAACGCAGGCACTGGAAGATGGCGCTGTGTTCGCTGTCGATCGGGATGATCTCGGCCCCGGCGGCGGTGGCGCGCTGCATCAGCAGCTCGCCGGCCAGGACCAGCGATTCCTTGTTGGCCAGCAGGATCCGCTTGCCAGCGCCGGCGGCGGCCAGGGTCGAGGACAGCCCGGCCGCGCCGACGATGGCGGCGACCAGGGTGTCGCATGCGTCGCTGGCGGCCAGCTGGTCCAGCGCGGCGGCGCCGGCATGCGCCTGGGTGTCCAGGCCGGCGGCGCGCAGGCCATCGCGCAGATCCGCATACAGCGCTTCGCTGGCGATCACCGCATGCGCAGGCCGGTGGAGCGCGCACAGCGCAACCAGCGCCTGCACCTGGGTGCCGGCGGCCAGCACGGTGGCGCGGTAACGGTCCGGGTGGCGCGCGATCACGTCCAGCGCGGATGCGCCGATCGAGCCGGTGGCACCGAACACGGCGACCCGGCGGGGGGCGGTAGTGCTCTGCATGCTCAGAATCCGAAGATTTCCTTGCCCAGCGCGAACACCGGCAGCGCGGCCAGCACGCCGTCGATGCGGTCCAGCACGCCGCCGTGGCCCGGAATGATGTGGCCCGAGTCCTTGGCGCCGGCATGGCGCTTGAGCAGGCTTTCGTACAGGTCGCCGAGTACCGAGGCGAACACGGCGACCACCGTGGTGATGACCAGGCCGACCACGTGCCCAGGCGCGACCCCGGCGATCCAGCCGAACACCAGGGCCACCAGCAGGCCGGCCAGCATGCCGCCGCCCAGCCCTTCCCAGGTCTTGTTGGGGCTGATGCGCGGGGCCAGCTTGGTGCGGCCCAGGGTGCGGCCGGCAAAGTACGCGCCGGAATCGGCGGCCCAGACCACGGCCAGCGCGGTCAGCAGCCACAGGTGGCCCTTGTCGCCACTGGCGTGGATCAGCACCAACGAGGCCCAGGCGGGCACGATGGCCAGGGTGCCGGCCAGCAGTTTGAGCGACCGCGCCGGGCTGCCGGGCTCGGCGCCGAAGGTGAAGAAGCGCAGCCACAGCAGGGCCAGCAGCCACCAGCCGATGCCCACCAGTGCGGCGATCTGGTACAGCACCAGCGTGCCGGCGTCGGCCCAGACGATGAGCACCATCAGCACCAGGTTCAGCACCAGCAGCACGGTGCGGGCCAGCGTGTCGTCCACGTCGGCCAGCTTCAACCATTCCCACAGGCCGATCAGGAACACGGCGGCGGCGGCGGCGGCCAGCCACTGGGTGGGCAGCAGCAGGATCGCGGCGATGGCGACCGGCGCCATGATCAGCGCGGCGATGACTCGGGTTTTGGTCATGGGGTGGACGTCTCGGTGGCCAGGGCGGCGATCTGGGCGCTGGTCAGGCCGAAGCGGCGTTCACGTGCAGCGTAGGCGTCGAGCGCCTGCTGCAGGATGGCGGCGTCGAACTCGGGCCACAGCACCTCGGTGAACCACAGTTCGGTATAGGCCAGCTGCCACAGCAGGAAATTGCTGACGCGGGTGTCGCCACCGGTGCGGATGAACAGATCCGGGGGCGGCAGGTCGGCCAGGGCGACGCGGCTGCCCAGCAGCGCTTCGTCGATCTGTTCGGGCAGCAGGCGCCCGGCCGCGACCTCGGCGGCCAGTTCGCGTGCGGCCCTGGCGATGTCCTGGCGGCCACCGTAGCTGGCGGCGATGCTCAGGGTCATGGCGGTATTGCCGGCGGTGCGTTGCTCGGCCAGCTGCATGCGGCTGACCAGCCCGGCACCGAAGCGCTCGCGTTCGCCGATGAAGCGCACGCGCACGCCGCGGCGGTGGAGTTCATCCACCTCGCGGTCCAGTGCATTGAGGAACAGCTTCATCAGCGCGTCAACTTCGTCGCTCGGCCGGCCCCAGTTTTCGCTGGAGAAGGCGAACAGCGTGAGCGCGGCGATGCCACGCTCCAGGCAGAAATCGATGGTGCGGTTGACCGCACGCGCGCCGGCCCGATGGCCGATCACGCGCGGACGACGGCGCTTCTGCGCCCAGCGTCCGTTGCCATCCATGATGATGGCAACGTGGCGGGGCACGGCGGCGGTGGAGCTGCTGGTCGGGGCCTGGGTCATGCTCAGACCGCCATCAGTTCCTTTTCCTTTTCGGCAACCACACTGTCGACGTCCTTGATGGACTTGTCGGTCAGCTTCTGGATGTCGTCTTCGCCGCGCTTCTTGTCGTCTTCGCTGATCGACTTGTCCTTCAGCAGGGCGGCGATGGCCTTGTTCGCATCCTGGCGGATGTTGCGGATGGCGATCTTGGCGCCTTCGCCTTCCTTCTGCACCTGCTTGCCAAGCTCGCGGCGACGCTCTTCGGTCGGCGGCGGCAAGTTCAGGCGGATGACGGTGCCGGCCACGTTGGGGGTCAGGCCGAGATCGGAGGCGTAGATCGCCTTCTCCACGTCCTTGATCATGCCCTTGTCGAACAGGGTGATGACCAGCGAGTGGCCTTCGGAGACGCTGATCGAGGCGACTTGGTTGAGCGGCGTGTCGGTGCCGTAGGCCTTGACCGTGATCCGGTCCAGCAGGGCCGGCGAAGCACGGCCGGTGCGGATGGAGGTCAGGGTTTGCTTCAGAGCATCGATGCTCTTTGCCATGCGCGTCTGCGCGTCCTGCTTGATTTCGTTGAGCATCGCCCGAATCCTGGGTGTCACTGGGAATCGGGCGATTATAGGCGAAATGGGGTGAACCAAGGTCCGCGCTGAACGGGCGGGTGCCGGCCATGGCCGGCGCGCCGGTCAGGTGGCGTCGCGGCCGCGCACCAGGGTGCCGATGTTCTCGCCGTGCAGGATCTTCAGCAGTTCGCCCGGCTGGCCCATGTCGAACACGCGCAGCGGCAGGTCGCTGTCGCGGGCGAGGGCGAAGGCGGCGGTGTCCATCACTTCCAGGCCACGGCGGATCACTTCGTCGTAGGTCAGGCTGTCGAAGCGGACCGCATCGCTGTGCTTGTTGGGGTCCTTGTCGTACACGCCGTCGACCTTGGTGGCCTTGAGCAGCAGGTCCGCGCCGATCTCGATGGCGCGCAGCGCGGCACCGGAATCGGTGGTGAAGAACGGGCTGCCGACGCCGGCGGCGAAGATCACCAGGCGGCCCTTTTCCAGGTGGCGGATGGCGCGGCGGCGGATGTAGTCCTCGCACACGTCGTTGATCTTGATGGCGCTCATCACCCGGGCCTTGGCGCCCAGCTTCTCCAGCGCGTCCTGCATGGCCAGCGCGTTGATCACGGTGGCCAGCATGCCCATCTGGTCGCCGGTGACGCGGTCCATGCCGCCGGCGGCCAGACCGGCGCCGCGGAAGATGTTGCCGCCGCCGATGACCAGCGCCACTTCGGCACCGGCCTGCTGGGCTTCGATCACTTCGCGCGCCAGGCGGTTGATGACCTTGGGGTCGATGCCGTAGTCCTCATCCCCCATCAGTGCCTCCCCGGAAACTTTCAGCAGGATGCGGCGATAGGAAAGATTGGACATGGTGGCCTCTGGATGCGTGGAAAACGCGGGAATTCTACTGGATGCGGCGGCACTCGGCGTGGAAAATCTGCTGCACTGCGGCGCAGCCCTGCCACAGCGGTGGATCGCCGCTTCCTGACTCCATTCAGGCCGTGGCGGTCCCCGGTGAACGCGCAATCACGCGGTTGCGCCCCAGGTTCTTGGAACGGTACAGCACGTCGTCGGCGGCCTTCAGCAGGTCCTGAACATCGGCGAAACGCTCATAGCCGCCTTGGGTGGCCACGCCGGCGGAGAAGGTGACGAACAGCGGGCCGTCGGCTACTTCGGCCATGGGGGTGTTGACGATGCTGGCCAGCACCCGGCGCACCACGTCCAGCGCCACCAGCTCGGTGGTGTTGGGCAGCAGGGCGATGAATTCCTCGCCGCCGAAGCGGGCCACGGTATCGCTGTTGCGCAGGTGTTCCTGCAGCTGGGTGGCGAACTCGCGCAGCACCTGGTCACCGAGCAGGTGGCCGTGGGCGTCGTTGATCTTCTTGAAATCGTCCAGGTCGATGAAGGCCACCGACAGCGGCCAGCCGTGCCGGGTGGCGCGCAGGAACTCCTGTTCCAGCACGGCCTCGAGCTGGCGGCGGTTGAGCACGCCGGTCAGGGCGTCGCGGTGGGCCTGTTCGGCCAGCCGGTTGGCGCGTGCCTCGAATTCGTCGGCGCGCTGGCGGGCCAGGGCGGCATCCTGCATTTCGCGCAGGTTGCGCAGCGTCGCCAGCTCCTGGGCATGGTCGATCAGCTGCTGCACGCGCGCAGGCGAAATCAGCGTGGTCTCGAACAGGGCGCTGATCTCGGGCAGGGCTTCGCCGATCCGGGCCAGCACCTGGTCGAACTGCGCGCTGTCCAGCTTGAGGGTCTCGTTGACCTGCTGCAGGGCATGTTCGCGGGCAGCATCGGCGTCGGCGCTGAGCCAGATGTCGGCGACCGCGCCGGACAGGGCCACGCAGGCCTGGAAGTTGTCCTCGGCCGCGGCCGGCGATTCGCTGCGGGCTATGGCGTCCACCAGGTAGCGCGGCAGGTCCCACTGTTCGGCCATCCACGCGCCCACCTCGGCATGGGTGCAGTCCAGGTGCTCGCGTTCGAGGGCGATCAGGGCCTCGTTGTCGCGGGCCTGGCGCAGCAGCGGCAGGTAGCGCTCGGGCTCGCTCTGGGCCAGCACGAGCACGCCGATGTCCTGCAGCAGGCCGGCCAGCATCAGCTCTTCGGCCTTGCGCAGGCCGCGGGCCTGGCCGAGCAGGCTGGCCGCCAGCGCGCTGAGGATGCTGCGCCGCCAGGCGCGCTCGCGCACGTCCTGGCCCTGGCCGTGGGCGGTCAGGTCCTGGGTGACGGTGAAGCCCAGGGCGAGGCTGACGGTGGCGTTGAGCCCCAGCATGGTCAGTGCCTGGCCGAGGTTCTCGATCCGGCGGCGGCTGGCATACAGCGGCGAATTGGCAATGCGCAGCATGCGCGCGCTCAGCGCCATGTCGATGGCGATGACGTCGGCGGCCGTGGTGATGTCGGTTTCCGGATCCTGCGCCAGTTCGATGATGCGCAGGGCAATACCGGGCGGCGAGGGCAGGTTGCGGCAGAGCGCCAGGGCGGCTGTCAGCTCGGGAGGCATGGCGGGAATACTGAGGTGATGTGGCAAGAATACATGGTGTGCGTCACAGATTTGAGTGTTGGTGCTTGCGTTGTGGGAAATGTTGCCTGCGACAGGTGGGGGTCGAGGTGCCTTTCGATGCAAAACCAACGGGCAGATCGTGCGGCGGTGGGGCAATGAGCTCTTTGGTACCACATCCGCTGGCGGATGGGGGAGTGGCACTGGTGGCGTCCGCTGCTGCAATGCGGTGGGCGGCGCGGGTACCATGCGGCCTCCAATAAAAAAGGATGGACCCCATGGCCGTAAAGTCGCTTCAGGAATTCCTCGCCAGCACGCACGAAAAAGATGTCAGTGCGGACGCCTTCGAGCTTGAGAGCCCGCACATGCTGGAGATACGGGTGAACGGCATGGTCTGGGCCAAGGCCGGTTCGATGGTGGCGCGCAAGGGGGCGGTGAAGTTCACCCGCCAGGGGTTGCTGGAGCAGGGGCTGGGCACGCTGCTGAAGAAAATGGTGAGCGGTGAGGGGCTGCAGCTGATGAAGATCGAGGGGCAGGGGCGGGCCTACCTGGCCGATGCGGGCAAGCAGGTGACGCTGCTGCGGCTGGCGGGCGAGTCGATTTTCGTCAACGGCAACGATGTGCTGGCCTTTGAGACGGGCATCGAGTCCAAGATCACCATGATGCGCAAGGTGGCAGGCATGCTCTCGGGCGGGCTGTTCAACATGCGCCTGAGTGGGCACGGGATCGTGGCGATCACCTCGCATTACGAGCCGCTGACGCTGCCGGTGACGGCGCAGGGCGGCCCGGTGTTCACCGACCCGAACGCAACGGTGGCTTGGTCGGGCTCGTTGACGCCCGAGATCGTCACCGATATTTCGCTGGGTACGCTGGTCGGGCGCGGTTCGGGCGAAACCCTGCAGCTGCGCTTCGCCGGCGAAGGCTGGGTGGTGGTGCAGCCGTATGAGGAAGTTTCGTTCCAGGCGAAGGGCTGAGGGTCGCCGGCCACAAAAAAAAGCCCGGCTTGCGCCGGGCTTTTTCGTGTCATCGCTTGAGGCGATGGATCAGGCCAGGCCGGCCTGCTTCATCACTTCGGCGGCGTAGTCTTCCACCACCTTCTCGATGCCTTCGCCAACAGCCAGGCGCTTGAAGCCGATCACGTCGGCGCCGGCGGCCTTGACCACCTGCTCGACGGACTGGTCGGTGTTCAGCACGTACGGCTGGCCGTACAGGGTGACTTCGTTGACGATCTTGGCGATCTTGCCGCTGATGATCTTCTCGAGGATGTCGGCCGGCTTGGACTTGTCCTTGTCGGACATCTTGGCCAGTTCGATTTCCTTTTCCTTGGCAACGAACTCGGCCGGCACGTCGGCAGCCTTGTTGTGCGGCGGGTTCATGGCAGCCACATGCATGGCCAGGCCACGCGCCAGCTCGGCGTCGCCGCCGGCCAGTTCAACCAGCACGCCGATGCGGCCGCCGTGCACGTAGGCCGCGACGTTGTTCGACGATTCCAGGCGGACGATGCGACGCACGTCGACCTTTTCGCCGACCTTGGCAATGACCGCAGCGCGGGATTCTTCGACGGTTTCGCCCGACGGCAGCTTGGCGGCCTTCAGCGCATCGATGTCGGCAGCGCCCGAGCTCAGCGCGACCGAGGCAACGGCCTTGGCGAAGTCCAGGAAGTTGCTGTCCTTGGCGACGAAGTCGGTTTCGGAGTTGATTTCGACCAGCACGGCCTTGTTGCCGTCCTGTGCCGACACGATGATGCCTTCGGCAGCAACGCGGTCAGCCTTCTTGTCGGCCTTGGCCAGGCCCGACTTGCGCAGCCACTCGGCCGAAGCGTCGATGTCGCCGCCGTTTTCGGTAAGTGCCTTCTTGCACTCCATCATGCCGGCGCCAGTGCGCTCGCGCAGTTCCTTGACCAGGGAAGCAGTGATTTCCACGGGAATTCCTCACGAAAGAAAGGGGTTGGGCCGGCATCGTGGCCGGCCCATGTGACAGCATCCTGTCATCGCGCCAGTGGCAGCGGACAGGAGCGGTGGACGCCAGGCGCCCACCGCGGGCCTGGATCAGGCCTGGGCTTCGCCCTTGTCGGCAGCAGCCTTCTTGGCCGGAGCGCGGCGGGCCGGCTTGGCTTCTTCGGCAGCCGGGGCGTCGGCGAACTCTTCTTCACGGACGGTGGCAGCGTGCGGAGCAGCAGCCTTGCCTTCCAGCACGGCGTCGGCAGCGGCGCGGGCGTACAGCTGCACGGCACGGATGGCGTCGTCGTTGCCCGGGATCGCGTAATCGACCAGTTCCGGGTTGTAGTTGGTATCGACGACCGCGATCACCGGGATGCCGAGCTTCTTGGCTTCCTTGATGGCGATGTCTTCGTGGCCGATGTCGATGACGAAGATCGCGTCCGGCAGGCGGTTCATTTCCTTGATGCCGCCCAGCGAGGCTTCCAGCTTGTCACGCTCGCGACGCAGGCCCAGCACTTCGTGCTTGACCAGCTTGTCGAAGGTGCCGTCGGTTTCGCCGGCTTCCAGTTCCTTCAGGCGGGCAACCGACTGCTTCACGGTACGGAAGTTGGTCAGGGTGCCGCCCAGCCAACGCTGGTTCATGAACGGCATGCCGCAACGCTCGGCTTCTTCGCGGATCGACTCGCGGGCGCTGCGCTTGGTGCCCAGGAACAGGATGGTGCCGCGCTTCTGCGCGACGCTGGAAATGAAGTTCATCGCGTCATTGAAGAGCGGAACGGTCTTTTCCAGGTTGATGATGTGGATCTTGCCGCGGGCGCCGAAAATGTACTGGCCCATCTTGGGGTTCCAGTAACGGGTCTGGTGGCCGAAATGGACGCCGGCTTCCAGCATCTGACGCATGGTGACCTGGGGCATTGCAATACTCCTGATAGGGAACCGGCCGCCACGGGTAATAGAGGGCGGTCCGCCGCAAGGCGGGGGGTTCCGGGGTTTGGCTTCCCTGTCGCTTCCGTGTCCGAACTCCTCGCGGAGCACCCCGGCACGGATATGGGCGGCAGGTGTGGATTCACCGGTGACGTCCGGTGTTGACGGGTTTCCTGCGCACAGGGCGCGAAGAAATCCGGTCGATTATAGCCCGGGCAGGCGGTCCGGCGCAATTGGCGGGCTGGCGGCCGGGATGTCGGCCGGTTCCGCGTCGCCGATCCGGGCCCGGAAACGGCCCCCGGCATAGCCCGTGGCGGGGCCGGGCAGGGCCCATAGGCGGGTGCTGCCGGCCAGGACATAGCCGGCCAGCTCGGGAAGCAGCAGCGTGGCGCGTCCGTCGGGGCCAATGAAGGTCAGGTCCGCCAGCCGCGCGTGGCCGGTGCCGCCATTGTAAAGCGCCAGCAGGGCGTGGCCGGCAGCGTCGCGAAGGTCGGCGGACAGGGCGGGCGCCGGGCGCGGCTGCGGCCCGGCCACGAACACCGGCAGCGACACCTGCAGCGGCGGGCTGCCGGGGCCGGCCCGGAGCACCAGCCGGTAGCCCTGTTCAGCGGTGGGGGCGGCGCCGATCCGGACCACCCGTACCCGCTGCCGGGCGTTTGGTGCGAGTGCCAGCCGGGTTGGGCTCACCACCACGTCCTGCGCCGGGGTCAGGCGTTCGGCGTCGGCGCTCTGTACCCACCGGTACAACCGCGCCTGGCCCGACCACGGCTGCGCCGTCTCGTTGTGCAGCCACAGTTCGGCATCCTGCTGGTCCGGGCGCAGCGCAACACGCAATGGGGAAATGTCCAGCGCCTGCGCGGCGGCCGGAGCAAGCAGCGCCAGCAGCAGGCAGGCGCGGATCAGAAGGTCAGGGTGAGCCATGGCCGGCGGGCGTCTTCGTCGTCTTCGTCCGCCGGGGTCAGCTGCTGCACCTGGGGCGGGGCCGGGATTTCCTCGTCGCTGCGTCGGTGTGCGCTGCGGCAGCTGGCACGCGCTGCGTCTGCGTCCAGTGCGCACGCCTCCACGATCCGCAGGCGGACCTGCAGCGGCGCATTGGCCGCGTTGGCGGCAGACAGCAGGGTGGTCAGCGCCACGCAGGTGGCGAGGCGGGCGCGGCGGCGTCGGTTCATCCGGATCGGCAGCGAGGGGTCGTTGGGATATCGGCCCGGCGCTGGCGGTCTTGAGGGGGCGGCCGATTCAGTAGGTGATCGTCACCTTGATCTGGTCGCTGTAGCTGCCGGCGGCCACTGCGCCGATTGTGGGCGGTGCACGCCCATACACGGTCAGGGTCTGGGCGCTGCCGGTTCCCGTGCCCGAGACCAGGTCCACGTTGGCGGTGCTGCCCCAGCGCTGGGTGCGGGTGCTTTCGCGGTACAGCGCATAGGGAATGAAAAAGGCCGGGTTGGTGGTGTGCCGCATGCGCCGCACGCTGCCGTTCGCGTACAGGCCGTTGTCCAGCGCGATGGTGTAGGCGGTGCGGTTGAGGCAGGTCAGGCCGATGGTCGACGTGCGGTCGATGTTGGCGGTGATCGTGCCGGCACTGCTGCCGAAGTCCATGTCGGTAGTGACATAGGCACTGCACTGCGGCAGCACGGTGGCGGTGACCGTGAACGGGAAGCCGCCGGTGGCGGTCTTGTGCCCGCTGACGCCGGTGGCCGTGGTGCACGCCGCCGGCGCGGTGGCCGTGCCCAGCAGGACCTCGTTGTAGGCATATTCCAGGCGGACGTCGGCACCGCTGAACGCGGTGCTGTAACTGCCGGCCGCCAGCGTCTGGCTGGCTGGGATGCGACCGTAGATGGTCACGGTGACCGCGCCGCTGCCGCCGGTGAGCAGGGGCACCGAGTAGTTCAGGTCCACCACCTGCGGCCCGGGCGAGGTGCCGGGGGTCAGACCCCATATGGTGCTGTAGGCGGCGCTGGTGAACAGCTGGAAGCTGAGCGGATCGGCGGTGGTGTTGGTCATCCGCCGCAGCGGTGAAATGGCCACGCCGGTGCTGCCCACGCCGATGCCGATGCAGGCGCGTACCGACGCCGTTGCCAGCAGGCTCAGCGCGGCGGTGTTGCAGGTGATGGTGAACGTGGTGGTGGTGAAGCTGGGCGCAGCGGCGGCGTTTCCGACGTTGCCGAAGGCGGCCGTGACCGGGGTGGTGGTGGTGCAGGTGGTGTCGGCGCGGGCCACGCCGGCGCCCACTAGCCCGGCCAGTGCCAGCACCCCCCCCAGCAGCAGGCGCAGGCTCATGGCCCGGCTCCGGCCACGCAGCGCAGCGGCCCCAGCCGCAGCGCGGCGCTGCCCGGCGCCGGGCTGACCGGCACGCGCACTTCGCAGCGCCCGTCATCGGTGTCCACCTGCAGCACTGCCTGGGCCGGCAGATCTTCCAGGTAGACCTCGCCGTCGTAGCCCACCGTGGCGCTGCGCTGGTCCGGCAGCCGCACCTGGCTGCCGGCGGGCACGGGCCGGTCCTGCGAGTCGTGCAGGACCAGTGTGATGGCGCGGGTGCGGCGCAGTCCGAAACTGACCCCCAGCCCGGCGCTCTGCCGCGGCGTCACCAGCGTGTCCACGCGGTCGGCACGCATGTCGGCCGGCAGCTCCAGGGTGTCGATCGAAATCCGGTTGCGCTGCCAGGACAGCAGCGGGGTGACCAGCAGCATGCCGTCGTCGTCGGTCACCCCGATCACGCGGTTTTCCAGGCGGACCGGTACGCCGCCCACGCCGTTGGTGGAGACCACCGCGAACGCGTCGGGTACCTCGCGTGCGGCGAACAGGTGCCCCCCCATCCAGACCACGCTGCCGCTGGCGTTGGCATAGGCGAAGTTGGCATCGCCCTGGCGCGCCGCGCCCAGCGAGTAGCGGCCCACCCGGTTCAACCAGCCGGCTTCGACCAGCCCCCCGGTGCCGTCATCGCCCTGCCGGGCCTGCACGCGCCAGCCGTAACCGCCCTGGCCGCCATCGCCGGGCACCGGCTGGGACACATCCACCGTGTACAGATTGCGGTCGCCATTGCGCTGGGAGGCCAGGTTGCTCTGGCGGTTGTTGCCCAGGCTGGCCGACAGCGACAGGTACACGCTGCGATCGGCGTTGTCCTCCAGGTTCTGGTTGAACGAGGCGTAGGCCGACCAGCGTTCGGAGAACGTGCGGTTCCAGAACACGCTCGCGTAGCGGCGGTCATCGCCATCGGGGTAGGACAGGCGCAGGTAGCTGGCGCTCAGCGAGCCCAGCCGGCCCAGGCTGGCACCGGCGGTGACCTGGTCGGTCACGTCCGGTGGCAGCGCACCCTGCAGGCTGCCCAGGTCCTGGAAGTCACCATGCGTGCGGCGGGTGGCGGCGTTGAGGTTGAACACCCGGTTGTTCCAGCTGTACCCCAGCGCCCACTGGCCTCCCTGCAAACCGTCGCGGCGGCTGTGCGCATAGGACGCGTTGACGACGCCGGCCTGGCCCAGCTGCCACCAGCCGCCCGCGCCGGCGCTGGCCACGCCGCCGCCGCCTTCGGCATGCAGTTCGGCGGTGAAGCGGTTGCTGACCCCGCGCCGCCAGGTGGCGCTGCCCACGGTGGCACTGTCGTAGGCGAACGAGCGGATGCCGTAGTCGCGACGCATCCGGCCCACGCCCGCCGACCAGTCCGAGAGTCCTTCAGCCAGCAGCTGCTGGGTGCCATAGAAGGCAAAATCCAGGGTCTGCATGCGGCCGTAGGCATCGGTGATCACCACCTGCGCATTGCCGGTGCCGCTGATGCCCGGCTGCGCGGCCAGCTGGAACGGCCCCACCGGCACCTCGCCGTTGTACTGGCGCAGGCCGTCGACATAGAGCTCGACGTTGGAGGGCACCACGGCCTCGCCCAGGAAGCTCGGGGTGGGGGTGAGCACACGGTAGGGCTGCAGGCCGTAGTTGCGCCCGATCTGGATGCCGCCCATCCGCACCGGGCGGCTCCAGTCAACGAAGCCGCTGAAGAAGTCACCGACAGTCAGGGTCAGTGCGTTGTCGGGAAAATCCAGCTGCCATGCACTGTCCAGGCGCACGCTTTCACCGCGCCAGTCGCTCCGTCCATCCTGGTAGGTGCGCAGCAGCTGGCTGCTGCGCAGCACGCCGCGGCCCATGCCGAACACCCGCCATTCGGTGGTGAGCGCCAGGTTGCCGGCGTCCTGGTTGTGGCTGGCATAGACGTCATAGTTGAGCAGGGCGCCTGGCGAGGCACTGGCCGTCGGGGTGCTCTGCGTGGCGGCCCCTAGTTCGGTAACCGGCAGGTTGAGCTGTTCGAGGGGGATTTCCAGCGCCAGGGTCTGCAGGGAGGCGTCGTAGCGCATCACCAGCCCGGTGAGCTGGTCCAGTGCAACTGGCGCGCCGTCGGGCGCGGCGAAGCCGAGCTGGCGCAGCACGGGCGGATCGGCGCGCAGCTGGCCCGCCAGTTCCGTGAACGGCAGCAGGCCGCGGGGGCTGCCGTTGAGGGTGACGTCCAGGTACAGGGTCTGCGGTGCGGTCAAGGGCGTGGGCGCCGGCAGCATCACATCATCGGCGGCCCCCAGTTCGGCGCTGGCGGCAGGCAGTTCGGCCGCCCATGCCGGTGCGCCCGGCATTCCAGACGAGACCGCGCCGGCAGCCAGGGCGACGCGCACGCAGGCCTCAGCGAGCCGGTGGCGTCGGGGACAGGGGAGTGGCTTGCGCGCCGCCATTGATCTTCGCCGATAGCGTGGCCCCGGCCAGCCGCGTCGCAGGAATATCCAGCGGCCAACGCATGGTCTGGCCGCTGAGCACGTAGCCGATCAGGCCGGGCTGGAAGACCTGCGGGCGATCCGGCGGACCTACGGCCAGATCGGCCAGTTGCGCATAGCCATCGCCACGGTTGTGCACTTCCAGCACCACCTTGCCATCGGGCTGGATACGCACGCTGCTCTGCAGCTCGGGCTTGCCTGCGGCGCTGCCATCGGGCTGGATGAACACCGGCAGCGAGTAGCGCAGCACGAACTGCATGCCCTGGCGGTTGGGGTCCAGCGTGGGCACCTCGTCGACGATGACCCGGTACGACAGCTGTGCGTCGGGCGCTTCCGGCTGGGCGCGCACGACGCGGATCAGCTGCTGCTGTCCGGCCGCGAGCGACTGCATGGGCGGGCTGACCACCAGGTCTGAGGTGGGGTCGAGCTGGTCGCGGCCGTCGCGCTGGGTCCAGCGGAATACGCGGGCCTGCACGCTTACCGGGGCCGACCCGCTGTTGCTGACCCACAGCGCTTCGGCGTTCTGGCGGGCGCTGAGCTGCAGCGAGGTAGGCGCAACCTGCAGGCTGGCGGCCCGCAGGCCAGGCATGCCAAGCACGACCAGCAATGCACAGGCGCAGACAGCCGCCGTGGAGCGCGGTACGCGCCCCCGTTCGAGTGCTGACATGGCGGCCTCAGTACGAGATGGTGGCGGTGACCGTGTCCTGGTAGGTACCGGTGGCGGCGTTGTTCACGCTGGGATTGGCCACCTGGCCATAGATCGGGTACGCCTGCGCCAGGCCGGTGCCGGTGCCGGCCACCGTGTTGGTGCCGGTGGTGGCGCCCCAGACGTTTGCACGGCCCGCGTCGGAATACAGCTGGTAGCCGACGAAGTTGTTGGTGGTCACCGCCGCATCGGTGTTGCGCATGCGCCGGGTGGTGACGTCATTGGCGGTCGCGGCGTTGGAGCCGGCGTTCAGCGCGATGGTGTACGGCGTCAGCGCCGAGCACTGCGCAGTCACCGATCCCTGGGCGTTGGACGGGGTGGTGGCGGTGGACAGCGCCGTGCCGAAATCGACATCGGTCGCGGCGGCCGCGGTGATCGTGCAGGCCTTGGTGATGATGATGCGCACGTTGAAGGTGGTGGTGTCGGCCGCCATGGCGGGCGAGGCCAGGGCCACCAGGCCAAGGCTGAACAGCAGGGGACGCGGGGCGCGAAGGAATCGCATGGTCTTCTCCTTGGACGGGGGTCCTGGATGAACGAATCGATGCCGGCGTACTGCAGGGGGAGGGCGCCAGGGGCGGCGCTGACCCCCTTATAAAAGCGAACTTGTAGGGGGGGTGTGAGGAAAACTGGCCGGTTTTCACAGTTTTTCCGTTTCCAGCCCACCAAGGCCCTGCCGCTGTGGGGGGCTTCGACCCGAACGCGGGCTGTCAGCGTTCCAGCCCTTCCCGTTCAGAATGGCCCCGGATCAGCGATAATGGGCGCCATGAGCGTGAATCTGAAAACCCCCGAGGAAATCGAACTGATGCGCGTCGCCGGCCGCCTGGCCAGCGAAGTGCTCGACATCGTCACCCCGTACGTCAAGCCGGGCGTGACGACCGAAGAGCTGGACCGCATCTGCCACGACCACATCATCAACGTGCAGAAGGCCACGCCGGCCAACGTCGGCTACCGTGGCTTCCCGAAGACGGTCTGCACATCGGTCAACAACGTCATCTGCCACGGCATCCCCAGCGAAGCCAAGGTCCTGAAGGACGGCGACATCGTCAACATCGATGTCACCGTGATCAAGGACGGCTGGCACGGCGATACCAGCCGCATGTACTACGCCGGCACGCCATCGACGATGGCCAAGCGTCTGGTCGACACGACCTACGCGGCCATGTGGGCCGGTATCCGTGCGGTGAAGCCGGGCGCGACGCTGGGCGACATCGGCCACGCGATCCAGTCGCTGGCCGAAGCCGAGCGCTTCAGCGTGGTCCGCGAGTACTGCGGGCATGGCATCGGCAAGGTCTACCACGACGAACCGCAGGTGGTGCACTACGGGCGTCCGGGCCAGGGCCTGGTGCTGCAGCCGGGCATGACCTTCACCATCGAGCCGATGATCAATGAAGGCACCCGCTACAACAAGGTGCTTCCCGATGGCTGGACCGTGGTCACCAAGGACCGCAAGCTGTCGGCGCAGTGGGAGCACATGATCGCGGTCACCGAGACCGGCGTGGATGTGCTGACCCTCTCGCCCGGCGAATCGCAGGTCTGAGCATGTTGCCGGCGAGCCCGACCCTGGACGCGCCGGCCGACGCCGTCGCCGACCCCGAGTGGGCGGCGGAGGCTCGCCAGACCCTGCAGCAGGCCGACGCGCGCCTGTACCGGCGCTTCGACCAGAACGACAACATCGAGCGGCTGCTGGCGCTGCGCGCCCGCGCTGCCGACCATCTCATCCGGCTGGCCTGGCAGCGCTGCGTGCCGCCCGATGCCGGGCTGGCGCTGTTTGCGGTGGGCGGCTACGGGCGCGGTGAACTGTTCCCGCGCTCGGACATCGACCTGCTGGTGCTGGGCGCGCCCGAGGCGCAGCGTCGGCATGAAGCGGCCTTGGCCCGCCTGTTCGCGCTGCTGTGGGATTGCGGCCTGCCGGTCAGTCATGCAGTGCGGTCGGCGCAGGAATGCGTGCAGGCCAGCGCAGACCAGACCGTGCTCACCGCCTTGATCGAATCGCGCCCGCTGGTGGCCGACGAAGCGGCGCGCCAGGCGCTGAAACAGGCCGTCAACCGCGAGGGCCTGTGGCCGCCGCGCGAATTCTTCCTGGCCAAGCGCGACGAACTGCTGGCCCGCCACCAGCGATTCGGCGACACCGCCGACAACCTGGAACCGGACATCAAGGATGGTCCGGGCGGGTTGCGCGATCTCAATACGCTGGGCTGGATGGCACTGCGCGCGTTCGGCGTGCGCGAGCTGGAAGCGCTGGTCGGGCTGGGACACCTCGGCCCCGATGAAGCCGCTGCACTGCGCCGTGAGCGCTGCGCGCTGGCGCAGCTGCGGTTCGGCCTGCACCTGGTGGCCAACCGCCCGGAAGAGCGCCTGCGCTTCGATTACCAGAAGACCCTGGCCGCGCGGCTCGGCTTTGCCGACGACGTGGAGAGCCTGGCGGTCGAAAAGATGATGCAGGGCTTCTACCGCAGCGCCACCGTGGTGCGGCGGATCAGCGACCGCCTGCTGCAGCGCTTCGAAGAACAGTTCGACGGGGAGGCCGTGCCCGAGCCGGTCAGCGTTGGCTTTTCGCTGCGCCGCGGCTACCTGGCCGCCAACGACCCGCAGTGGCCGCAGGGCGATATCGAGCAGGTGTTCGCGCTGTTCTCCAGCTGGGCCTACAACCCCGACGTGCGCGGCCTGCACTCGCTCACCGCGCGGGCCTTGGCCGAAGCGCTGGCAGAGCTGCCGGCGTACACCGAGGCCAGCACTGCCGCGCGCGAACAGTTCATGACCCTGCTGCGCAGCCCGCGCGCGGTGGATACGCTGGCGCGCATGGCCCGCCTGGGCGTACTGGGGCAATGGATTCCCGCCTTCGCGCAGGTGTCGGGGCGCATGCAGTTCGACCTGTTCCACGTCTACACCGTTGACCAGCACACCTTGATGGTGCTGCGGAACATCGGCCTGTTCGCCACCAGCCGGGCGGACGAGCGTTTCTCCATTGCCCACGAGGTCTGGCCGCGGCTGCGCAAGCCGGAACTGCTGCTGCTGGCCGGGCTGTTCCATGACATCGCCAAGGGCCGCGGCGGCGACCATTCCGAACTCGGCGCGGTGGATGCCCGCGACTTCTGCCAGGCGCATGCGCTGAGCGGTTCCGATACCGAACTCGTGGCCTGGCTCGTCGAGCAGCACCTGCGCATGTCGGTCACCGCGCAGAAGCAGGACATCTCCGACCCGGACGTGATCCACCGCTTCGCCACGCTCGTGGCCAGCCGCGACCGCCTCGACTACCTGTACCTGCTGACCTGCGCCGACATCGCCGGCACCAGCCCCAAGCTGTGGAATGCGTGGAAGGATCGGCTGCTGGCCGACCTGTACTTCGCCGCGCGCCGGGCGCTGCGCGATGGCCTGGAAAACCAGATGCCGGCCGCCGAGCGTGTGCTGGAGGCGCGCGAGAGCGTGCGCGCGCTGGTGCGCGAGCGCGGTTACGACGACGCCACCATCGACCGCCAGTTCACCGTCATGCCGGATGAAAGCTTCATCCGCCTGCGCCCCGAGCAGCTGGCCTGGCAGGCCGCCGCGCTGGTGCCGGTCAAGCAGGGCCAGACCCTGGTCAAGGTGCGCCGGATCACCGTCGACGACGATGCGCTGGAAGTGTTCGTGCACTCGCCCGACCGCGACGGCCTGTTCGCTGCGATCGTGATGACCCTGGACCGCAAGGGCTATGGCATCCACCGGGCGCGCGTGCTGGATGGCCCGGTTGACACCATTTTCGATACCTTTGAAGTGACCCCGGCCGACAGCTTCGCCGATGGCGATGCACCGCGGCTGGAAGCGGCGCTGCGCGAGGCGCTGGCCGGCGACCTGTCGCGGCTGCGCCCCTCGCGGCGGGTAGTGCCACGCCAGTTGCGCCATTTCCGCTTCGCCCCGCGCATCGAATTCCGCGATGCCAACGACAACGACACCGGCGGCACCCGCTTCAGCCTGGTCGCACCCGACCGCCCCGGGCTGCTGGCCGATGTCGCCTTCGTACTGCGCAACCAGGGCCTGCGCGTGCATGACGCGCGCATTGCCACCTTCGGCGAACGCGCCGAAGACATGTTCGTGATCAGCGATGAGCACGACCACCCCCTGACCGAAACCGCCCGGCAGCAGCTGCATGACGCCATGCTGCGCTGCCTGGACCCTGATCGAAACGCCGGAGACCCCCACTGATGGCCACCAAGCCTGCCAAGAAGACTGCCGCCAAGACCGCGGCGGCCAAGAAGACCGTTGCCGCTGCCCCGGCCGTGAAGAAGACCGCTGCGAAGAAAGCCGCGCCGGCCGTGAAGAAGGCGCCGGTCAAGAAGACCGCGGCCAGCAGTGCTGCGGAAACGGCGGCCAAGCGCGCCGAGAACATCGCGCGCAAGTCGCTGCGCAAGCCGGCCACCCCGGGCGTGGAAGAACTCAAGTTCGGCATCGAAAGCGCCTTCGAGCGCCGCGCCACGCTGACCCTGCATGAAATCGAAGGCTCGACCAAGCCGCTGGTCGGCCGCGTGATCGATGGCCTGGAAACCGGCGAGTTCCGCGTGGCCGAGCCGGATGGCCACGGTGGCTGGAAGGTCAACGAGTGGCTGAAGAAGGCGGTGCTGCTGTACTTCCGCGTGAATGACATGGCGGTGGTCGACGCGCGCCCGGCGCCGTTCTGGGACAAGGTGGAATCGCGCTTCGCCGGTTTCGACGAAGCAAAGTTCCGCCGCGCCGGCGTGCGCGTGGTGCCCGGTGCCATCGCGCGCCGCGGCAGCTACTTCGGCAAGGACGTGGTGCTGATGCCGAGCTTCACCAACATCGGCGCCTACGTCGGCGAAGGAACCATGGTCGATACCTGGGCCACGGTGGGCTCGTGCGCGCAGATCGGCAAGCACTGCCACCTGTCCGGCGGTGCCGGCATCGGCGGCGTGCTCGAACCGCTGCAGGCCAGCCCGACCATCATCGAAGACCATTGCTTCATCGGTGCACGTTCGGAAGTGGTGGAAGGCTTCGTGGTCGGCCACCACAGCGTGATCGGCATGGGCGTGTTCCTGGGCCAGAGCACCCGCGTGTACAACCGCGCCACCGGCGAGATCAGCTACGGCTCGGTGCCGCCGTACAGCGTGGTGGTGTCCGGCCAGCTGCCGTCCAAGGACGGTTCGCACTCGCTGTACTGCGCGGTCATCGTCAAGCAGGTCGACGCCAAGACCCGCAGCAAGACCAGCGTCAACGAGCTGCTGCGCGGCCTGGCCGACTGATGCGGTGACGCAATCGGGGCATCGCCACGATGCCCCGATGACGCTTTCACCGCGCGCTGTGGTGCGGCTTCGCAAAGCCGGTCACAGCTTGACGCACGCATTGCCCAACGCCCGTGCTCGCGTGCCTATGCTGCGCTTCCCCAGGCAGAAGGCGCTTCCGTGGAAAACGTCAGCAATGCGGTGTCGGTGATCCGCTATCCGATTCAACCGCTGCCGCAGGTCGCTGCGGATCGTGCAACGGTCGACAACGCGATTCTACCGACTGGCATTTACAACCTTCCGGGCTTCGCCGGCATGCCCAACGTGCCTGCCGGCGAATATGGCGTGCGCCTGACGCAGGCCGACTACGTCATTTCAGCGCTGTATCAGAAGATCGTGAAGCACGGTGATCTGTCCATGATCGACGCGGACCTGGATACGATCGTGCGCGTGATGTCCGGCAGCGTCGGCTTTGGCGACACCGAAGACGAACAACGCGCCTCCAACATCTACATCGGCAAGGCGCTCAACATCCTGTGCCAGCAGGTGCGCCGTACGTCCGGGCCGCCCTGCGATGGAAATCGTCTGCTGCGCGCGACCCAGCGCTGCGTTGAAACGATCCGGGCCCGCCAGGAGTTCACCCTGGAAAACGCCAGTGTGATGATGTTCCACCTGGGGGAGCTCATCAACCATCCGCCTCTGCAACGCTGCTGCAGCGCGACGATCACCGACCACCTGGCCCCGATCTTCGAAACCCTGCTGCGGCAGCATCCGATCCACGCCATCGAGGGTGCGACGCTGGCCTTCGGTCTGGTCAGCGCGCTGCGCGCGTCCGAGCATCTGATGACGCGACCGCAGGGCGCGACCCTGCCACGCCCCGCCGCCGACAGCCTGTTGTTGACCGTGCCGTCGCTGCTGGAGGCGCAGCCGGATCTTCTGCTGGGGTGGGAAAGCCGGACCCTGGCCCTGGTGGCCAAATACGGTGTGCAGTACCTGCGGCGGCTGGCGCAGCTGAGCCGGGGCCGCGGGCGCCTGGTCCAGGGCAACGCGCTGCAGATCAACGCAGCGCGCGTGCTCAAGCCGATCATCGAGGAAGCCCGCCAGCCGTCGCGGCGGATATGGGACCAGCGCGATGGCGATTACCGCGGCCTGGGCCAGGACAAGCAGCTCCGGGACTACCTGGCCTATGCCACGCATTACTACTGCCGGTGGCTGACGCAGCAGCCGGAATGGGTGCAGTCGCGGTTGACGCTGCAGGAGGCGCCGCGCCAGGTCGCCGACAACCCGGCCAATGGCCGCAGCTTTGCCAACGTGGTGCAGCGGGGCAGCGGCGTGGCGACATTCACAGAGCAGGCGTATCCCGTCCCCGCACCGTTCGTCGCAACACCAGTGCGCCGGCCGCGGTCCACCGAGATTACCCACCTGGAACCCCCCAGTGCGCTGGCCCGGTTCAGCCAGGCCGCCGGCGATCTGGTCCGGCTCGCCGAGGACGCAGACCGCTTCGACCGCGAAGACGCGGTATCGGCCACCAACGCATTGATCGTTTCGATCGAGGCGGGGCGGACCGCCTTGAACGACGCCTCCCGCGTGCAGATGCTGCTGGACATGGACGCGGTGTGCATGCGCCTGTATGCGGCCGATCCGTTCGATGCTCCGCAGTACCGGTGGCAACTGTCCAGCATGCGTGGCTTCCTGTCCTCGCAGCTGGCGCTGCTGGTGGATCGGGAAGGACGCCCGCTGATGGGGACCGACGTGCCGTTCGACTCCGGCCTGTCGTCGTGGCAGCGCTCCCTGCTCACCGAACTCAACAAGTACGATGCATCGTCTGACCTGGATGCCGGAGCCTCGGCAGGGCAGGGCTATACTGGAAGCCAGTACCCATGACCCACTGTCGGCAATGACCACCACCGTTTACGGATTGAAGAACTGCGATACCTGCAGGAAGGCCAGTAAGTGGCTCGACCGCTTCCAGGTGCCGTACACCTTCGTCGATTACCGCGACGTCAAACCCACTCCCGAAACGCTGCTGGACTGGGCGGCCCAGGCCGGTGGGTTCCCGGCGCTGGTCAACCGTTCCTCCACGACCTGGCGGCAGCTGCCTGAGAACCGCAAGGCGGCGGCCTCCGACGCGGAGTGGAAGCTGCTGCTGCGGGAGTATCCGCAGCTGATCAAGCGTCCGGTCGTCGTGAGCGCGGACGGCGTGATGACCCAGGGCTTTTCCGACAACGGGTTCAAGCAGCGGTTCGGAGTGGGCGCGTGAACGACGTTGTTGCACTGACCTGCGACCTGATCGCCCGGCCGTCGGTGACGCCCGAGGATGCTGGCTGCCAGGCACTGCTGGCCGGGCGCCTGCAGCAGGCCGGCTTCACCTGCGAACACCTGCGCCTGGGCGAGGTCGACAACCTGTGGGCCACGCACGGGCAGGGCGCCCCGGTGCTGGTGCTGCTGGGCCATACCGACGTGGTGCCGAGTGGACCGGTCGAGGCGTGGACCAGCGATCCGTTCGATCCGCAGATCCGCGACGGCGTGCTGTATGGGCGCGGCGCGGCGGACATGAAAGGCAGCGTGGCCGCATTCGTGGTCGCGGCCGAACAGTTCGTCGCCGCCCATCCGGACCACCCCGGCACGCTGGCAGTGCTGCTGACCAGCGATGAAGAAGGCGATGCCATCGACGGCGTGCGCCGGGTCGCAGACCTGTTCCGCGAGCGCGGCCAGAAGATCGACTGGTGCATCACCGGCGAGCCGTCCTCCACCGCCGTGCTCGGCGACCTGCTGCGGGTTGGCCGGCGCGGCAGCCTGTCGGGCACGCTGACCGTCCAGGGCGTGCAGGGTCACGTGGCGTACCCGCACAAGGCGCGCAATCCGATCCACCTGGCCGCTGCGGCGCTGTCCGAGTTGACCGCGCGGCATTGGGATGATGGCTTCGAAAGCTTCCCGCCGACCAGCCTGCAGGTGTCCAACATCCACGCCGGCACCGGCGCCAACAACGTGATTCCCGGCGAGCTGCAGGTGCTGTTCAACCTGCGCTACAACCCGCTCTGGAACGCGCCGAAACTGGAGCAGGAGATCACCGCGCTGCTGGACCGGCATGGCCTGGAGTACCGGCTGAAGTGGCACCGCAGTGGCGAACCGTTCTACACCCCCGAAGGTACCCTGCGCGGGGTAGCCCGCGAGGTGCTGGGCGAATTCGCCGGCGCTGCGCCGGGAGAGAGCACCGGCGGCGGCACCTCGGACGCGCGCTTCATCGCACCGCTGGGCGCACAGTGCATCGAAGTGGGGCCGGTCAACGCCAGCATCCACCAGGTGGACGAGAACGTGTCGGTGGCCGACCTGGAGAAGCTGCCGGAACTGTACCGGTGCCTGATCGAGCGCCTTCTCACCGAAGGTAGAGCCGACTGTTAGTCGGCTGCTCTACGCGCAGAACCAACGTCCCCGCGGCGGCCGGCAGCCGACTAACAGTCGGCTCTACCTTTGGCTTTACCTTCGGCTCCGCCGGCCCGGATCACGCCACGATCAAGCCAAACGCGGCCAGCGCTGCGCCCGCCTGGCGCTGTGAAATCACCGCCTTCTTGAAGTGTTTGCTGTCCATCACGTTGAGCCCGGTGATATCAGCACCGCGCAGGTCGGCGCCGTCGAAGCGGGTCAGGCGAATCTGCGCGTTGCGCAGGCTGCCGCCCTCGAACACGGCATCGCGGAAATCGCAGCCGGACAGCTCTGCATCGGAAAAATCCATTCCCTGCAGCGTGGCCTTGCGGAACGACAGCCCACGCAGGTCCGCACTGACCAGCAGGCAATCGCGGAACTCCAACGCCCAGCCGGTCACCTCCTGCAGGTGCGCGCCGGTCAGCTTGCAATCCTCGAACCGTACCGATGACAGCGTGGCGCGGCGCCAGTGGCTGTTGTTCAGATCGCAGTGCGAAAACACCGCATCGCTGAGCAGGGCCGAGCTGAAATCGCACTCGCCGCCCCGGCATTTTTCCCAGCGGCTTTCCTCCAGCGAGGCGGCCAGCCAGGACGTGCCCGCTACCGAGCAGCGCGTGAACTGGAAACCGTCCATGTCCAGCCGCGAGAAATCGGCATTGTCGAAGCGGCAGTCCTCGAACACGGCCGCACGCGGATGCGCGGCGACGATGGCGTGCATGCGGGCGCGGGAGAGGGTTTCATCACGGAACGTGGCGGTACTCATGCCGCCCATTCTGGGCGAAGCGCGCGCCCGCCGGCAGACTTGAAGGTCGCCGGCGAGTGTGTACAGCCCGGTTCAATCAAACGTCCAGAACGCCGGTTGGATGCCCTTGCGCCAATACGATTCACCGGCAAGGAAGAACTTCTGTGCCTCGGCCTTGGCAAACCATCCGGCGGCCGCCGCCTCATCCCGCGGCACCCCCGGCGGCGCACGGCCCAGGAGCAGGCCCGTGAAGTACTGGCCGAACACGTTGCCCTGCTGGGCGGCCTTGCGGTAACACTGCAGCGCCATCGCAGGGTCGCGTTCGATGCCCAGGCCCATGCCCCTTTCGTAAAGCGCGCCCAGGTCCACCTGGGCCTGGGCATCGCCGCGCGCCGCGCGCCGCTGGATGTCGACCACCAGCGGGTGCAGTGCACCGGCTTGCGGGGCAATCGCGGCGGGCAGGCCCGAACTGCTCGTCGAATAGCGCTGGTAAACCGTGGCGCGCAGGTCCCAGCGCAGTGCCGCGGCCGCGTGGCCACGTTCGCGTTCGAATTTTGCAAGCGACAGCATCGCGCCCGGACTGCCGTGGTTGGCTGCGGCGAGGTACCAGCGCCCGGCCTTGCGCGGCGACGCGCGCAGGACCGGGGGCGGCGTGTCTTCAGGGCGACGGCCGGTGTACATCGCACCGCTGGCCCAGATCCGCCCCAGCGCTTCTTCCGCAATGGTATTGCGGAAACTCCAGGGCGTGGCGGCCGCAGCGCGCTCATACCAGTCCAGCGCCCGGCGGTCGTTCCAGCGTTCATAAAGTTCGGCCAGCTCCAGCATGCCCTCGATGTCGCCGCGCTCGGCGGCGGTGAGCCACTTCACTTCGGTATCGCTCGTCGGGCGGTTGGGGGCGGTGGTGCAGGCGGCCAGCGCCAGCAGCGCCAGCGCGGAAAGCGACAGGCGGAAACGAAGGGGATTCATCCGTGAGTTCCAGGAGGCAGGCGTGGATTATCCGGGACGGGGCACGTCAGGGGCTGAATCGGTTGCGCCCGCAACAGTTGCGCCACGGCCAGAACAACGGTACGGTCGATCCATGTCCGCGCTCCTGGCCACCGCCGTCACCACCAACAACCGCAATAACCTGCGCGCGAATAATCGTGCGCGGCCAATGCGGGACTGCGACCAGGGCTAGAACAAGCAACATACGCCCGGACCCCAGAGAACCCGCATCGGCCGATGCGGGTTTTTTTGTTTCTGGCCGGTCGAATGCAGGCATTACGTGTATTCCCCCATCATCAGGAGCTGTTCCCATGTGTTCGATCTTCGGAATGTTCGGCCTGCAGGCCGGCGATGACCTCACCGCGCTGCGCCGCCACGCGCTGGACCTGTCGCAACGCCAGCGCCATCGCGGCCCGGACTGGAGCGGGGTATACGTCGATGACGGCGCCATCCTGGTCCACGAGCGGCTGGCCATCGTCGACCCGGCCGGCGGCTCGCAGCCGCTGCTGTCCGACGACGGCAGCCTGGCCCTGGCGGTCAACGGCGAGATCTACAACCACCGCGAACTCAAGGCCGAACTGGCCCAGCCGTATGCGTTCCAGACCGGCTCGGACTGCGAGGTGATCAACGCGCTGTACCAGGAGGACACCCCGGCCTCGTACCTGAACCGCCTCAACGGCATCTTCGCGTTCGCGCTGTGGGATCGGACCCAGAAGCGCGTGCTGATCGCGCGCGATCCGATCGGCGTGGTGCCGCTGTACTGGGGCCACGACAAGGACGGCCGCCTGCTGGTGGCCTCCGAACTGAAATCGCTGGTGGATACCTGCGCCGACGCCGCGCAGTTCCCGCCCGGCCACTGGTATGACAGCGCCACCGACACGCTCACCCGCTACTACGAGCGCCCGTGGCGCGACTATGACGCGGTGGAAGGCGTGGACGCTGATCGCGTTGCACTGCGTGAAGCGTTCGAGCGCGCCGTGCACCGGCAGCTGATGACCGACGTGCCCTACGGCGTGCTGCTGTCCGGCGGTCTTGATTCCTCGCTGGTAGCCGCCGTGGCTGCACGCTATGCCCGCCACCGCATCGAAGATGGCGACCAGAGCGAGGCCTGGTGGCCGCGCCTGCACTCGTTCGCCATTGGCCTGAAGGGCTCGCCCGACCTGGCCGCCGCTGCCATCGCCGCCGAAGCGCTCGGCACGGTCCACCACGGTTTCGAGTACACCTTCGAAGAAGGGCTTGATGCGCTGCCCGACGTGATCCGCCACGTGGAAACCTACGACGTCACCACCATCCGCGCCTCCACCCCGATGTTCCTGCTGGCGCGACGGATCAAGGCGATGGGCGTAAAGATGGTGCTCTCCGGTGAGGGCAGCGACGAAATCTTCGGCGGCTACCTGTACTTCCACAAAGCGCCCAACGCCCGCGAGTTCCACGAAGAGCTGGTGCGCAAGCTGGATGCGCTGAACAACTACGACTGCCTGCGCGCCAACAAATCGATGATGGCCTGGGGCGTGGAGCCGCGCGTGCCGTTCCTGGACCGCGAGTTCCTCGACGTGGCGATGCGCATCGATGCGAAGCACAAGATGGTCGGGCAGGGTGCCGGTGGCGCGCGCCGGATCGAGAAAGCGGTGCTGCGCGAGGCGTTCGAAGGCTACCTGCCGGATTCGATCCTGTGGCGGCAGAAAGAGCAGTTCAGCGATGGCGTGGGCTATGGCTGGATCGATGGGCTCAAGGCGCACGCCGAAGCCCAGATCAGCGACCGGGTGATGGCCGCAGCGGACAAGCGCTTCGTGCACAACCCGCCGCAGACCAAGGAGGCGTATTACTACCGCCACGTGTTCGAGCAGTACTTCCCGACCCAGGCCGCGGCCGAAACCGTGCCCGGCGGCAAGTCGATCGCCTGTTCGTCGCCGGCCGCGATCGCCTGGGACGCCAGTTTCGCCAGCATGGCCGACCCGTCCGGCCGCGCCGTTGCCGGTGTGCATGAGCAAGCCTTGGCTGGGTAGCGCCGGCCGTTGGCCGGCCCAGGCAACGGTCGCAGCGTTCATGTGGGCCGGCCAACGGCCGGCGCTACCGGGTAACATTCCCCCTTCATGCATTGGGGAATGTTCATGGACGTACAGACCGGAGGCAGCGTGCCGCGGATGAAGTGGGGTTGGCATTACCTGGCCTGGGCCGGGATTCCGCTGGTCATCGGCCTGGCGCTGGCACGCTACGCCGGCCCCGAGCTGCCGGCCGTGGCCGCCAAGGCCGAACCGGTGGTGGGCAGCGACTGGGCCCACCACCTGGCCTCGCCGTTGGGCCTGTTCCTGCTGCAGCTGCTGGTGCTGCTGGTGGTCGCCAAGGGCGCGGGCGCGCTGTTGAAGCGGCTGGGCCAGCCGGCGGTGATCGGCGAAATGGCCGCCGGCCTGATGATGGGCCCGCTGGTGCTGGGGAGCCTGCTGCCGGGCCTGCACGGGGCGCTGTTCCCGGCCAGCTCGCTCGGCCCGCTGGGCATGCTCAGCCAGCTGGGCGTGCTGATGTTCCTGCTGGTGGCGGGTGCCGAGCTCGACCTGGGCGGGCTGCGCGGCCGCCGCCGTTTCGCCTTCACCGTGAGCCATGCCGGCATTGCCGTGCCGTTCGTGCTGGGTGTGCTGCTGGCGATCTGGCTGTATCCCGAACACGGGCCGCAGGGCGTGGGCTTCACCGCCTTTGCGCTGTTCGTGGGTATTTCGCTGAGCATCACCGCGTTCCCGGTGCTGTTGCGGATACTCGCGGACCGTGGCATCACCCAGACCCCGCTGGGACAGACCGCGATTGCCTGCGCGGCGCTCGGCGATGCCACCGCATGGTGCCTGCTGGCCTTGATCGTGGCCGCCGCCCAGGCCACCGGCTGGGTGCCGGCCAGCCTGAGCCTGCTGTGCGTGGTGGTGTTCATCGCGCTGATGCTGGGCGTGGTCAAACCGTGGTTCTCGCGCCAGGTCATCCAACCGGGCAGCGAAGGCCGCTGGCTGCTGGGCATGCTGCTGCTGTCGCTGGGCAGTGCACTGGTTACCGAAGTGCTGGGCATCCATGCGTTGTTCGGCGCGTTTGCGGCCGGCGTCGCCGTCTCGTCGAATGCGCAGCTGCGCGGGTTGTTGATCGCCCGGGTCGAGCCGTTCGCGGTCACCCTGCTGCTGCCGTTGTTCTTCGCCATGACCGGCCTGCGCATGCGCGCCGATGCGCTGCAGGGCAGCGACCTGCTGCTGTGCGCGGTGGTGATCGCGGTGGCCACGCTGGGCAAGCTGTTCGGCACCTGGAGCGCCGCGCGCAGCGCAGGCATGGGCAACCACGAGGCCTGGAAGCTGGGCGCGTTGATGAACACGCGCGGCCTGATGGAGCTGATCGTGCTCAACCTGGGCTACGAGCTGGGCTTCCTCGGCGACCGCCTGTTCGCGGTGCTGGTGATCATGGCGCTGGTGACCACCGCCATGACCGGCCCGTTGCTGAGCTGGATGGAGCGCTGGAAGGTGCGCGCGTAACCACCGGATGGCGGTACACGCGACGGCGTGCGCGACGGGGTGCGCAACGGGGTAGAGCGGACTGTCAGTCCGCTTCCTTGCCGGGTTCCAGCACCAGCGTGTAACGCGCCTTGCCCGGCAGGAACGGCGTCGGCCTGCCGTGCACCCAATCCTCGTGGCCTGCGCCCCAGAACGGCGACAGCGGATGGCCGCTCTGGCCGCCGGGCATGTGGATGATGCCGTCGGCTTCATGCCCGGGCGATACCACCATGCGTTGCGAGGCACCGAAGGACGGGCCCTGCACGCGTGGCAGGTTGCTGTCGCCGGGCAGCGCATCGGCCGGCATGCACAGCCACGGCCGGGCGAAGGCGGGCAGGGCGCGGCTGATCGGGTGGCAGATGGCCGCCGTGTTGCGCTCACCCCAGGTGCGCCTGGAGAGGTCCGCTCCCTTTTCCGCCAACTCGGTCTCCGCCTGCCGCGCCGCATCGGCCAGCAGCGCGTTCCAGTCCTCGTACGGTGCCGGCAGGAGATGCGCGGGCTGCTCGCTCACCAGCGGCCAAAGAACACCCTCGACCTGCGCCAGCTTCGGCTCCAGGTAGTCTTCGCCCAGCGATTGCTTCGCCGGCGCGAGCAGCGCAGTGGTGATGATGTCCTGCACCTTGCTGCGGAAGCCGCGTGCGATCCGGTAGCTCACCGCCTCGGCCGACGCGTGGCCTTCCCACTGCCGGCTGGCTGCCTCCAGGCGCTTCAATGCCGGGTCATCGCTGTATTCGACCACCTGCCGCAGCAGGGTCCACCAGCGTTCAAGGAATACCGCGCGGTCGTCCAGCTGGATCGCCAGCAGGTCGCGTTCGCTGAAACGCTGCTTCGCGTTGAGGTCGTCGCGGATCTGCCGCCCACGCGCGCCCAGGTCGTAGCCGGCGTTGCCGGCCACGGCCAGGTCGGCGCCATCCAGCACGCGGCCGTTGGCGGTCCACAGCCGCTGGCCGGGCGGATCTACCAAGGCGGGCGACTGGTCGCTGCGGATCGCCCACGGCGCGCAATGGGCCGGTGCGACGGTGGTGAAGCCGCTGGGCGGGCAGTCCGCCGCGCGATCCGGGCGCGCGCCGATCAACCGCCAGGCGATGCGGCCCTTCGCGTCGGCCAGCAACAGGTTCTGGGTGGGAATGCCGGCGCGATCGGCGATCTTCAGCGCGTCGTCGAGGTCACCGGCCCGCGCCATGTCGGCGAACGCCATGCTGACCGCGCCCGGCAGCTGTGCGGTCCAGCGCAGCGCTTCGCCGCTGCCATCGGCGCGCTCGTGCAGGATCGGGCCCCACGCGGTTTCGCGCACGCGCAGGCTCACGTCGGCCCCGCCGGCCACCCGGATGCGCTCTTCGTGCACCTGGACGCCTTCCGCGCCTGCGGCGACAGGCATGAAGTCGGCGTTGTCGATGTAGCTGTTGGTGAAGCCCCAGGCCACATGGCCGTTGCTGCCGACCACGATCGCCGGCAACCCGGGCAGCGAGAAGCCGCTGACATCCACCTGGCCGTCCGGTGCGGCGGGGTCGGGGTAGCGCAGGCGTACCCGGAACCACAGGTTCGGCGCGCGCAGGCCCAGGTGCATGTCGTCGGCGAGGATCGCGCGGCCATCGGCAGTCAATGCGCCGGCCACCGCGAAGTTGTTGCTGCCATGCACGTCCTGCCCGGCGCGTTCGCTGCTGCCTTCATGTGCAGAGGGTGACGGCCGTTGGCCGTTGCGCAAGTGGAGCGCATCGGCGGGCGGCAACAGCGCATTCCCGCGCGCCTTGCCAAACAAGGGCGCATCCCATTCGCTGCCGTCGTGGCTGAGCAGCGCGTACAGCGCCGGTGGTGCCACCTCGCGGATCCCGCGCATGGCCAGCTCGTTCTCGTTGGTGGGGTCCTGCAGGTCCGCGTACATGGCCAGCCCGGCCAGGACCGAATCGGTGGCGGTCCAGGCAGTCGGCTGCTGGCGCAGCAGCAGGTACGGCCAGGGGCGCACGCGCAGGCTGCCCAGGCCGCGGTTGACGCCTTCCACGTAGGCCTGCACCACCTGCGGGCGCTCGCCCAGTGCCTGTGCAAGGTGCGCATCGGTGCGGGCACGCAGGCGGTGCACCCGCATGCGCTGGTCGGTGGCTACGGCGGCGGACCCGAACAGCCCGGACAGCTCGCCGGCTGCCGCGCGGCGCATCAGGTCCATCTCGAAATAGCGCTCCTGCGCATGCACCAACCCCAGTGCCCGCATCGCATCGGCCTCGCTGCCGGCATCGATGGTGACCACGCCCAGCGCATCGCGGCTGACGCTGACCCTGGCCTGCAACCCGGCCACGGACTGTTCGCCTTCCAGCGCCGGCAGGCTGCCGCGCAGCAGGAACCAGGCCACGCCGATCACGACGACCACGATCCCGACCAGCACCCCGCACGCCCACGCACCCCGTTTCAGCCAACGACGCATCCCACGCTCCCCGAAGAAGGTCATGCAGGCCGCCCCCACCTGCGCCTGCGCATGCAACTGATTCCGATTAGATCACGGCGATCCGGGATAGGGCACCATGGCTTCCATCGATTCACAGGAGCTCCCCCATGAAAGGCCATCCCGACGTCATTGAATGCCTGAAGGAACTGCTGCGCGGCGAACTTGCCGCGCGCGACCAGTACTTCATCCACTCGCGCCGCTACGAGGACCAGGGTCTGTTCGCGCTGTACGAACGCCTCAACCACGAGATGGAGGAGGAGACCCAGCACGCCGACGCACTGCTGCGCCGCATCCTGTTCCTGGGCGGCAACCCGGACATGCGCCCGCACGGCTTCGAGCCGGGCGTGACCGTGGAGGACATGCTGCAGAAGGACCTGGACACCGAATACAGCGTGCGCAACAACCTGGCGGCCGGCATGAAGCTGTGCGAACAGCACCAGGATTACGTGAGCCGCGACATGCTGCTGGTCCAGCTCAAGGACACCGAAGAAGACCACGCCTGGTGGCTGGAACAGCAGCTGGGCCTGATCAAGCGCATCGGCCTGGCCCTGTACCAGACCAGCAAGATGGACGCGAAGGGCACCGCCGCGCATTGAGGTGCCGGTAGCGCCCGACCGTGGGTCGGGCGGAACCCACTGCCAGCCAGCCACAAGCCAGCCAGCGATGGATACAAAAAAAACCGGGGAAATCCCCGGTTTTTTCTTGGGCGATCATTCCACCGACAACCCTTCCACCTTCTGCCACCCACGCGGCAGCAGGTGCCCGCGGCTGGCGCGGCTGCCGAGGTAGGCCTCCAGGTCCTTGTACGACAGGTTCATCGTGCGCTGCCCGCTGCGCACCAGCAGCGTGTTGCCCGGGCCCACCGCCACCACCGCGACCACGCGCTCGGTGGCCAGCTTGGCCTTGGGGATTTCGATGATCTTGTTGCCCTTGCCCTTGTCCAGTTCCGGCAGGTCGCTGGCGGGGATGGCCAGCAGGTTGCCCGAGCTGGTCACCGCCACGATGCGGTCGGTGTCCGGGTTGGCGACCACGGCCGGGGTCAGCACCTTCGAACCGGAGGTGAGGTTGAGCATCGCCTTGCCGGCCTTGTTGCGCCCGGTCAGGTTCTCGAAGCGGGTCACGAAGCCATAGCCATGCGTGGAGGCCAGCACGAAGCGGGTGGCGTTTTCGCCGCTGGCCAGGGTCATGAAGGCACTGCCCGGCGCCGGCGAGAAGCGGCCGGTGAGCGGCTCGCCGTTGCCACGTGCCGAGGGCAGGGTATGCACCAGCGTGGAGTAGGCGCGGCCTTCGCTGTCCAGGAACGCCACCTGCTGCGTGCTGCGCGCACGCACCGAACCCAGCAGGGCATCGCCGTCGCGGTAGGACAGGGTGGACGGGTCCATGTCGTGGCCCTTGGCCGCGCGGATCCAGCCCTTTTCGGACAGCACCACGGTCATCGGCTCGCTCGGCACCAGCTCGGTTTCGTCGATCGCCTGCGCCGCGCCACGCTGCACCAGCGGCGAACGGCGCGCGTCGCCGAACTTCTTCGCATCGGCCACCAGCTCGTCGCGGATCAGCTTGCGCAGCTTGGCCTTGCTGTCCAGGATCGACTGGATCTTGTCGCGTTCCTTCGCCAGCTCGTCCTGCTCGCCGCGGATCTTCATTTCTTCCAGGCGCGCCAGCTGCTTGAGCTTGGTTTCCAGGATGTATTCGGCCTGGTCGTCGCTCAGGCCAAAGCGCGCGATCAGCGCCCGCTTGGGTTCGTCCTCGGTGCGGATGATGTGGATCACTTCATCCAGGTTGAGGAACGCCACCAGCAGGCCTTCCAACAGGTGCAGGCGACGCTCGACCTTTTCCAGGCGATGGGTGAGGCGGCGGGTCACGGTGGTACCGCGGAACTGCAGCCATTCGCTGAGCAGCATCTTCAGGTTCTTCACCTGCGGACGCCCGTCCAGCCCGATCACATTGAGGTTGACCCGGTAGCTGCGCTCCAGGTCGGTGGTGGCGAACAGGTGGCCCATCAGCTGTTCGGCATCGACGCGGTTGGAACGCGGCACCAGCACCACCCGCACCGGGTTGGCATGGTCGGATTCGTCGCGGATGTCTTCCAGCCACGGCAGCTTCTTGGCGCGCATCTGCGCCGCGATCTGCTCGATCACCTTCGACGGCGAGACCTGGAACGGCAGCGCGTTGATGACGATGTTGGTGCCGTCCTTGAAGAACGTCGAGCGCGCGCGCACGCTGCCGTAGCCGGTTTCGTACATGGTGCGCAGGTCGGCGGCCGGGGTGATGATCTCGGCCGCGCTCGGGTAATCCGGGCCCTTCACGTGTTCGAGCAGGTCGCCGATGCTGGCCTCCGGGTCATCCAGCAGGTGCAGCAGCGCGCTGACAATCTCGTTGAGGTTGTGCGGCGGTACGTCGGTGGCCATGCCGACGGCAATGCCGGTGGTGCCGTTGAGCAGCAGGTGCGGCAGGCGTGCCGGCATCCAGGTCGGCTCTTCCAGGGTGCCGTCGAAGTTCGGGGTCCAGTCGGTGGTGCCCTGGTTGATTTCGCCCAGCAGCACCTCGGCGATCGGGGTCAGTTTGGACTCGGTGTAGCGCATCGCCGCGAACGACTTGGGATCGTCGGTGGAACCAAAGTTGCCCTGGCCTTCGATCAGCGGGTAGCGGTACGAGAACGGCTGGGCCATCAGCACCAGCGCTTCGTAGCAGGCGCTGTCGCCGTGCGGATGGTACTTACCAATGACGTCGCCGACGGTGCGCGCGGACTTCTTCGGCTTGGCGGCGGCGTTCAGCCCCAGCTCGCTCATCGCGTAGATGATGCGGCGCTGCACCGGCTTGAGGCCGTCGCCGATGAACGGCAGCGCACGGTCGAGCACCACGTACATCGAGTAGTCCAGGTACGCCCGTTCAGCGTATTCACGCAGGGGCAGCTGTTCAAAGCCGTGGAAAGCGGGGCGGGCTAGATCGGTCATGCGGGATTGTTACCTGTGGCAAGGGACGGCGACGGCTGTCGCCCTCGCAGGCGGTCGATTATCCGGATGCGGCGTGGGATGCCAAGCGATGTGAAGGAATCGGGGCCGGGCCGTTGTCCTGAATGGGGCAACACTGCATTTCCTTCCAGATTAAATATTTCCATTGAGAAATATATTTTCCGGAAGTAAAGTGCGTCCCCATGATGATCTGCCCCGATACCACGCCGCCCAGCCTGGGCCTGCTGCTGCGCCAGGTGCGTGACGGCCTGATGCGCCAGCTGGACGTTTCCATGGCCGAGGAAAACCTCGATATCGGCTTCACCCACTACCTGGGGCTGAAGGTGCTGTCGTTCCGCGCGCCCTGTACCGCCAACGAACTGGCCCAGGCCCTGGACCAGGTGCCCAGCGCGGTCACCCGCCTGCTGGACAAGCTGGAAGCGCTGGGCTGCGTCCGCCGTGAACCGCATGCGCAGGACCGGCGTGCGCTGCAGATCGTACTGACCGACGAGGGCCGCCAGCTGTGGGCCCGCCTGAAGCAACGCGGCGACGCGGTGATGGACGACGCCATGCGCGACCTGTCCGCCGACGAGCGCGCGCTGCTGCTTTCCCTGTTGACCCGTGTCCGCGACTCTCTGATTACGCCATGACTTCCATACCTGATCGCACCTCATCGCTGCGCCCGCTGCGGCCGGCGCTGCTGTCCGTGCTGGCGCTGGCGCTGGCTGCCTGTGCCAGCACCGGCGGCCTGCAACCGCACGGCCAGCTGCTCGACGCCGACAGCCTGCAGACCCAGCGCACCCTGGCCGGCCACACCCTGAGCCCGTCGGCATTCCCGGCCACCGACTGGTGGCGGGCGCTGAACGACCCCCAGCTGGACGCCCTGATCGCCGAAGGCCTGCAGCGCAATCCGGGTCTGGAGGCGGCGGATGCGCGCCTGCGCCAGGCGCGTGCCCAGATTGGCACCGCGCATGCCGACCGCCTGCCCAGCGTGTCCGCTTCCGGCGGCTACACCGGCGTGCGCCTGCCCGAATCGATGGTGGGTGACGAACTTGGCGGCAGCTATGCCGGCAGCGGCCAGGCCTACCTCAGCGTCAGCTACGGGGTGGACCTGTGGGGCGGCAAGCGTGCTGCGTGGGAGGCGGCGGTGGACAGCGGGCATGCCGCGGCCGTCGACGCGCAGGCCGCGCGCCTGAACCTGTCGGCCGGCATTGCCGAAGCTTACGCGCAGCTCGGCTATGCGTGGCAGCTGCACGATGTGGCCAGCGAAGAGCTGGACCGCTCGCAGAAAACGCTTGACCTGACCCGCCAGCGTCGCGCGGCGGGCATCGACAGCGACCTGCAGACCCGCCAGGCCGAAGCCCGCATTCCGGCCGCGCAGCAGCAGCTGCAGGCCGCGCAGCAGCAGATCGACGAGGCCCGCACCGCGCTGGCCGCGCTGGTCGGGCAGGGCCCGGACCGTGGCCTGCAGATCGAACGCCCGCAGCCGCTCAACCCGCTGGCACTGCAGCTGCCGGGCGTGCTGCCGAGCGAACTGCTTGGCCGCCGCCCGGACATCGTGGCCGCACGCTGGCGGGTGGAAGCGGCCGGCCGCGAGATCGACGCGGCCAAGGCGAAGTTCTATCCCAGCCTCAACCTCACCGCGCTCGGCGGCGTGGTCGCCAGCGAAGTGGACCAGCTGCTCAAGAGCGGCTCGACCTTCGCCTTCATCGGCCCGGCGCTGAGCCTGCCGATCTTCGACGGTGGCCGCCTGCGTGCCAACCTGGACAAGACCGACGCGCAGTACGACCTGGCCGTGGCCGACTACAACCAGTCGGTGGTCACCGCATTGCGCGAGGTGGCCGACCAGGTCAACGCGGTGCGTTCGCTGGCCGACCAGGCCGCCTCGCAGGCGCAGGCCGTCGCCACCGCCCGCGCCGCGCATGACCTGGCGCAGCAGCGCTACAAGGCCGGCATCGGCAGCTACCTGGACGTGCTCAGCGTGGAGTCGCAGCTGCTGCAGTCGCAGCAGCAGCTGGCCTCGCTGCAGTCGCGCCAGATCCTTGTTTCGGTTCGGCTGAGCCAGGCGCTGGGCGGGGGCTTCACCCCGTCCGGCGACACCGCCACGCTCGCCACCGCCCCCGAATCCACGCATTCCTGAGAGTCCTCCCATGAGCCAGACTTCCGCTCCTGCTGCCGCACCGGCAGCCCCCTCCCGCCGTGGCAAGCTGCTGCGTGGCCTGTTGGCCATCGTGGTGCTGCTGCTTGCCGCTGCGGCGCTGTGGTACTTCATGTTCGGCCGCTGGTTCGAAGAGACCGACGACGCCTACGTGCAGGGCAACCAGGTCCAGATCACCCCGCTGGTGACCGGTACCGTGGTGGCGATCAACGCCGATGACGGCATGCGCGTCGAGCGCGGCCAGCTGCTGGTGCAGCTGGACCCGGCCGACACCGAAGTGGCGCTGCAGCAGGCCCGTGCCAACCTGGCCCGGACCGTGCGCCAGACCCGTGGCCTGTACCGCAGCGTGGAAGGCGCGCAGGCCGAACTGAGCGCGCGCCAGGTCACCCTCAACCGTGTCCGCGAAGACTTCGCCCGCCGCAAGGGCCTGGCCGCCACCGGCGCCATCTCCGATGAAGAGCTGGCGCACGCCCGCAACGAACTGGCCGCCGCCGAAGCGGCCGTGGCCGGCTCGCGCGAAACCTTCGAGCGCAGCAACGCGCTGGTCGACGACACCGTGATCGCCACCCAGCCGGACGTGGAAGCGGCTGCCGCGCAGCTGCGCCAGGCCTACCTCAACAACGCCCGCGCCGGCATCGTCGCGCCGGTCAGCGGCTACGTGGCCCGTCGCTCGGTGCAGGTGGGCCAGCGCGTGCAGCCGGGTACCGCGCTGATGGCGGTGGTGCCGACCGAACAGATGTGGGTGGAAGCCAACTTCAAGGAAACCCAGCTGCGCCACATGCGCCTGGGCCAGGAAGTGGAGCTGCGCTCGGACCTGTACGGCGGTGAGGTGAAGTACAAGGGCCGCATCGACAGCCTGGGCCTGGGCACCGGTTCGGCGTTCTCGCTGCTGCCGGCGCAGAACGCCAGCGGCAACTGGATCAAGATCGTGCAGCGCGTGCCGGTGCGCATCGCCATCGACGCCAAGCAGCTGGCCGACAATCCGCTGCGCATCGGCCTGTCGATGAAGGCGGAAGTGAGCCTGCGCGACCAGAAGGGCACGGTGCTGCCGACCACCACGGCCAAGGGCCAGGTGTTCGACACCGACGTGTATGCCAAGCAGCTGCACAGCGCCGACGACGTGATCCACGAGATCATCCAGAGCAACCTGCCGCGCACGGCAAAGGCAAGCTGAGGCCACCATGTCCGCACAAGCTCCCGCCGCGCCCGGCCTGCCGGGCGCGCCGTCGGCGCCAGGTGCGACCGGCGCGTTCCGGCCGGCCAACGTGGCGTTGTGTACGGCAGGCCTGGCCATGGCCTCGTTCATGCAGGTGCTCGACACCACCATCGCCAACGTTTCGCTGCCGACCATTGCCGGCAACCTTGGCGCCAGTTCGCAGCAGGCGACCTGGGTCATCACCTCGTTCGCGGTCAGCACGGCCATCGCGCTGCCGCTGACCGGCTGGCTGAGCCGCCGCTTCGGTGAAACCAAGCTGTTCATCTGGGCCACGCTGTCGTTCGTGATCGCGTCGCTGCTGTGCGGCCTGGCGCAGAGCATGGGCATGCTGGTGGTGTCGCGTGCGCTGCAGGGTTTCGTGGCCGGTCCGATGTACCCGATCACGCAGTCGCTGCTGGTCTCGATCTACCCCCGCGAGAAACGCGGGCAGGCGCTGGCCCTGCTGGCGATGATCACGGTGGTGGCGCCGATCTGCGGCCCGATCCTGGGCGGCTGGATCACCGACAACTACAGCTGGGAATGGATCTTCCTGATCAATGTGCCGCTGGGCATCTTCGCGGCGCTGGTGGTGGGCAACCAGTTGAAGGGCCGTCCGGAGCAGATCGAAAAGCCGAAGATGGACTACGTGGGCCTGATCACGCTGGTCATCGGCGTGGGTGCGCTGCAGCTGGTTCTGGACCTGGGCAACGACGAGGACTGGTTCAGTTCGCCGACGATCGTGGTGCTGGCCTGCATTTCGGTGGTGGCGCTGGCGGTGTTCCTGATCTGGGAACTGACCGACAAGGATCCGATCGTCGACCTGCGGCTGTTCCGCCACCGCAACTTCCGCGCCGGCACGCTGGCGATGGTGGTGGCGTACGCGGCGTTCTTCAGCGTGTCGCTGCTGATCCCGCAGTGGCTGCAGCGTGACATGGGCTACACGGCGATCTGGGCGGGCCTGGCGACGGCACCGATCGGCATCCTGCCGGTGATCATGACGCCGTTCGTAGGCAAGTATGCATCGCGGTTCGACATGCGCTGGATCGCATCGTTCGCGTTCGTGTTCCTGTCGTTCACCAGCTTCCTGCGTTCGGGCTTCAACCTGCAGGTGGACTTCGCGCACGTGGCGGGGGTGCAGCTGATCATGGGCATCGGCGTGGCATTGTTCTTCATGCCGGTGCTGCAGATCCTGCTGTCGGACCTGGACGGCCGCGAGATCGCGGCAGGTTCGGGCCTGGCTACCTTCCTGCGCACACTGGGCGGCAGCTTCGCGGCATCGCTGACCACGTGGCTGTGGGCGCGCCGCACGCAGGAACACCATGCGCACCTGACCGAAAGCATTTCCGGCTACACGCCGGGCATGCAGGAGAAGGTGGCGGCAATGGGGCAGGGCGACCTGCAACATGGCGCAGCGGCGTTGAACAACATCATCAACCACCAGGCATCGCAGATGGGCTTCAACGACATCTTCTTCCTGCTGGGCTGGATCTTCCTGGCCATCATTGCGTTCCTGTGGCTGGCCAAGCCGCCGTTCGGCGCCGGTGCCGGCGCGGCGTCTGCCGGCGGGCATTGATGGTGTGAATTGCTGAAACGAAAACCCCCGCTGAAGAGCGGGGTTTTTTTGTTGCGACAGCTAAAGGCAGCGTTTCAGTTTTTCCGTGCTGGGGAGGCCGACAGATGGTCGCGTGCGGAAACGAAGAGCAGCCACGCATGGCGTGGCTCTACGCGGCGGGTAGGCGAATGGGGCCGGTTACGCGGCTGGTACGCAGACCGAACTTGGCGGTAGCGTCGGTTCCCGAACGACGGCACGGAACGCCACCGCGTCCGGTAACGCATGAAAATGATCGGCACCGCCGTTGATCTTCCATGGCCACGAACACACCGTCGAGGGTCGGCGGGGGCGGGGGTACGGGGGCTTTGCGAAACATGGATGTTTCGCAAGAGCCTCCAGGGATGGATTCACGGCGCCCCCCGTACCCCCGCCGCCGCCGGCCCAGCTCAGGCCAACCGATGGTCACCGGCTGTTCGCCAGAATGCATGAAGCCGGGCACAGCCCGGCACCATGAAATCGAGAGTAATAGAAACGAAAAAACCCGCTTTCGCGGGTTTGATCATTTACTGAGTCATGGTGCCCAGGAGAGGACTCGAACCTCCACGAAGTTGCCCCCGCTAGCACCTGAAGCTAGTGCGTCTACCAATTCCGCCACCTGGGCGACTCAGGAGGAGAATTTTGCGGGAGAACCACGAATGTGTCAACAGGATGTCGAAGAAAATTTCCCGCGCGATCCCTGCCGCAGAAACGAAAAAACCCGCTTGCGCGGGTTTGATCATTTACCGAGTCGTGGTGCCCAGAAGAGGACTCGAACCTCCACGAAGTTGCCCCCGCTAGCACCTGAAGCTAGTGCGTCTACCAATTCCGCCATCTGGGCGACTCAGGGGGCGAATTATGCGGAAGCAGCCGGAGGCTGTCAATGCATGCGCGGACGCCGATTGGCATACTCGGCCCACACCGACGCCCTGGAGTTTCCATGGCACTGCCGATCCTGCACGCCCACCCGCTGTCATCCTGTTGCCAGAAGGTACTGATTGCCGCCCGCGTGCTCGGCGTGGCCCTGGACGAGCGCATGGTGAACCTGGGCGACCCGGCCGATCGGGCGATGCTGCATGCCATCTCCCCGGCCGCGAAGATGCCCGCGCTGGTCGACCGGGGCCGGGCCGTTGCCGAGACCAGCATCATCATCGAATACCTGCAGCAGCACCTGGCCACCGGCGCACGCCTGATTCCTGCCGATGCCGATGCTGCCCTGGCCGTGCGCTTCTGGGACCGGTTCTCCGACTTTTATGTGATGACCCCGATGCAGGCGCTGACCGCCGAACAGCTCAAGCCCGAAAGCGGGCGCAGCGAAGATGCAGCGCAGACTGCCCGGTCACGGCTGCTGGAGAGCTACACCGCCATGAACCGCCAGCTCGAAGGCCGCACGTGGCTGGCCGGCGAAGGATTCAGCATGGCCGATTGTGCGGCGGCGCCCGCGCTGTTCTATGCCGTGGCCTGTGTGCCCGTTCCCGGCACCGAGGTTCACCTGCTCGCCTATTTCGAGCGTTTGATGGCGCATCCAGCGGTGGCCGCAGTGGTCGACGCGGCGCGGCCCTGGTTCAAGTACTTCCCGGGGCGGGCAGGGCTGTCGGCCCGGTACTACACACCCGAGGCCTGAAACGAAAAAACCCGCTTGCGCGGGTTTGATCATTTTCTGAGTCATGGTGCCCAGGAGAGGACTCGAACCTCCACGAAGTTGCCCCCGCTAGCACCTGAAGCTAGTGCGTCTACCAATTCCGCCACCTGGGCGACTCAGGGGGCGAATTCTGGGCAAGTCCGCAGGGGTTGTCAACGGTTTTGTTAAATTTCTTCACAATCCTGCATGGGCAGCGGCAATGACCCATTCTGCACACCGCCACGCGGTACCATGGGGGTCGATGAAATCAAAGAAACCGACCCGGGGCGCAAAAGCCCCCAAGTCCCCGGCGCCCAAGCAGGCTGCCGGTCCGTCGGGCAAGTCCCGCGCCGCTGCCAAGTCCGGCAAGCTGCCGCCCTGGATGCCCGAGTCCATGAACACCCCCGCACCTCCCCGTGGCGGCAAGCGCTCCGGCCCCCGCCCGGATGGCCCGCCGATTCCGACCCGTCGCAACCCGCGCCCCAGCGCGCCGGTGGGCAGCGTGGACGATCCCTTCGCCGCCCGCGAAGCCGAACGCTACGCCCAGCCCATCGCCAGCCGCGAAGCGATCCTGCAGCTGCTGGACCGCTGTGATGGCCCGCAGACCGCCGAGGAAATCGGCATCCAGCTTGGCCTGACCGAGCCCGACCGCGCCGACGCGCTGGGCAAGCGCCTGGGCGCGATGGTGCGCGATGGCCAGCTGGTGCAGAACCGCCGTGGCGGCTTCGCCCCGGTGCAGGCCACCAACCTGATCACCGGCGTGGTGATCGCCAACCCCGAAGGGTTCGGCTTCCTGCGCCCGGTCGATGGCGGCGACGACCTGTTCCTGGCGCCGTATGAAATGCGCAAGGTCATGCACGGCGACCGCGTGCTGGCCAACGTCACCGGCATCGACCGCCGCGGCCGACGCGAAGGCAGCATCGCCCGCGTGCTCGAGCGCGGCATGACCCGCCTGATCGGCCGCTTCAGCGTCGAGTTCGGCATCAATTACGTGGTGCCCGATGACAAGCGCATCCAGCGCAACGTGCAGATCCCGCCCGACCAGACCGGCGATGCCCGCGATGGCCAGCTGGTGGTGTGCGAACTGACCCAGGCACCCGACACCCGTCGCCCGCCGATCGGCCGCATCATCGCCGTGCTCGGCGACAAGCTCACCGCCTCGCTGATCGTGGAAACCGCGATCCACGGCCATGAGCTGCCGTTCGAGTTCCCGCAGCAGGTGCTGGACGAAGCCGCCTCGGTGCCGATGCAGGTGGAGCCGGCGATGATCGGTGACCGCGTCGACCTGCGCAGTACGCCGCTGGTCACCATCGACGGCGAAGACGCCAAGGACTTCGACGACGCGGTCTACTGCGAACCCAACGCCGAAGGCTTCCGCCTGGTGGTGGCCATCGCAGACGTCTCCAACTACGTCCGTCCCGGCACGCCGCTGGACGATGAAGCACAGAAGCGCGCCACCTCGGTGTACTTCCCCGGCTTCGTGGTCCCGATGCTGCCCGAGACGCTGTCCAACGGCATCTGCTCGCTGATGCCCAAGGTCGACCGCATGTGCTTCGTCTGCGACATGCAGGTGAACCGCGACGGCGAAGTGATCCACTCGCGCTTCTACGAAGCGGTGATGAACTCGCACGCGCGCCTGACCTACACCCAGGTCTGGCAGGCGGTGGGCGAGAACGATCCAGCCGCCCGCAACGCCATCGGTGCGCTGCTGCCGCAGGTCGAGCGCCTGCACCAGCTCTACAAGGTGCTGGCCAAGGCCCGCACCCGCCGTGGCGCGATCGAGTTCGAATCCTCCGAAGTTCGCTTCGTGCTCGACAACACCGGCGAAGTCACCCAGGCCGGCATGCTGGTGCGCAACGATGCGCACAAGCTGATCGAGGAATGCATGATCGCGGCCAACGTGCAGGCCGCACGCTACCTGCTGTACAAGCAGGTGCCGGCCCCGTTCCGTGACCACGCCAAGCCGCCGGAAGCCAAGTTCGAGGACCTGCTGGAGTTCCTCAAGGAATTCAAGCTGAGCCTGCCGCCGTGGTCCAAGGTGCAGCCGGGCGATTACACCAAGCTGCTCAAGAAGGTGCGCGAGCGCCCCGATTCGGCGCTGATCGAATCGGTGCTGCTGCGCAGCCAGAGCCTGGCGGTGTACTCGCCGGACAACCAGGGCCACTTTGGCCTGGCGCTGGATGCGTATGCGCACTTCACCTCGCCGATCCGCCGTTACCCGGATCTGCTGGTGCACCGTGCGATCAAGCATGCGCTGAGCGGCAAGCCGCTGGAGAAGTTCACCTATACCCAGCGCGAAATGGCCGCGCTGGCGCTGCAGTGCTCCGAACGCGAGCGCCGGGCCGACGAGGCCGAGCGCGAGGTCGACGAGCGCTACCGCGCGGCGTGGATGGAAAAGCACGTGGGCGGCCAGTTTGACGGCGTGATCAGCGGCGTGACCAGCTTCGGCCTGTTCGTGGAACTGGACGATTCCAAGGTCAACGGCCTGGTCCATGTCACCCAGCTGCCGCACGACTATTACCAGTTCGACGCGACCCGCAAGACGCTCAGCGGCGAACGCCGTGGCACCAGTTACCGCCTGGGTGACCGTGTGCGGATCCTGGTGCTCAAGGCCAGCATGGAAGAACGCAAGATCGACTTCCGGCTGGTGGAAGAGAAGGGCGACGAAGAACCCCAGCTGCCGCCCCGCGGACAGCCGGCCAAGCGGAAGAAGCAGAAATACTGAGGGGAGGCGCCCCATGAACCCGGTTCCCGAATTCTCCGGCGGTTGCCAATGCGGCGCGGTCCGCTTCCATGTCCGCGGCGCCCTGCCGGATCGTTCCGTCTGCCACTGCCGGATGTGCCAGAAGGCCTTCGGGGCGTACTACGCCCCGCTGGTCTCGGTACGCGGGGCCGATTTCCAGTGGACCCGTGGCGAGCCGCGCCGGTTCCAGTCCTCCAACCACTTCCGGCGGGGCTTCTGCGCCGACTGCGGCACGCCGCTGACCTACGAAGGCGAAGACGGCATGGCCGTGGCCGCCGGCGCGTTTGATCAGCCTGAACGGCTGCCACCGACCGTGCAGTACGGCACCGAGTCCAAGCTGCCGTTCGTGGACCAGCTGGGCGCGCTCGAGGTGATCCTGCAGGAAGACGACCCTGACGCAGAGCGCCTGCGCACGCTGGTTTCCCACCAGCACCCGGACCACGACACCCCCCGCTGGCCCCGTTGAGCGGCCGGGCAGGGGCCGTTCGCTACGGCAGCCGGACCGGCAATGCTCTACCATTACCACCCCCTGTACCGGTCCCGCCCCCGCAATGAGCAAGCAAAGCCAGTGGATTGTCGGCGTCAACGCCGTCGCCTCCTCGATCGAGAACGATGCCGAGAACGTCCGCGAAGTGCTCATCGAGGCGAGCGCGAAGAATCCGCGGCTGACCGAAATCGAGGAAAACGCACGCCGCAAGGGCATCGACGTGCGCAAGGTGAACACCCAGGCGCTGGATGGCGTGGGCGGTTCGGTCCGCCACCAGGGCGTGGCTGCGCGCTACCAGGCAGCCCGCACCTACGGTGAGAACGAGCTGGAAGGCCTGGTCGAGGCGGCCGAGGGCAAGGCCCTGCTGCTGATCCTGGATGAGGTGCAGGACCCGCACAACCTGGGCGCCTGCCTGCGCAGCGCGGCGGCCGCCGGTGCCACTGCGGTGATCATTCCCAAGGACAAGTCGGCCACGGTCAATGCCACCGTGCGCAAGACCTCGGCCGGCGCCGCCGACCGCATCCCGGTGGTGGCGGTGACCAACCTGTCGCGCTGCCTGAAGGACCTGCAGAAGCAGGGTGTGTGGATTTACGGCCTGGCCGGCGAAGCCACCACCTCGCTGTATTCGATCGACCTGAAGGGCAACGTGGCGCTGGTGCTGGGCGGCGAAGCCGACGGCATGCGCCGCCTGACCCGCGAAAACTGCGACGGCCTGGTCAAGATCCCGATGCCGGGCGACATCGAGAGCCTGAACGTCTCGGTGGCTGCGGGTGTCAGCCTGTTTGAAGCGGTACGTCAGCGCAGCTGACGCGCCGCTTCAAACCGGCCCGTTGGCGCTGCCCCCCAACGCCTTGAACAGCGTCACGTCGTTGACCAGCTGTTTCTGCTTCACCGACGCCAGCGACAGTTCGGCGTCGCGGCGGGTCTGCTGCGCTTCCAGCCAGGTGCGCAGGTCGGTGGCGCCGACCCGGTAACGCACTTCGTACATGCGCTCGATCTGCACCGCTTCGTCATACGACGCCTGCGACGCCGCCACCTGGGTGGCGAACTGGGTGCGCGCCGACAGCGCGTTGTCCACCTCCGACAGCGCCGTGTACAGCGTGCGCCGGAAGGTGTTGGCGGCGATCTGGTAATCGGTACCGGCGATCTTGGTATCCAACTGCGCCTGGCGGAGGTTGAGGAACGGCAGCGACAGCCCCGCCCCCAGGGAGGCCACCGGGTTCTTCAGCACATCCGACAGCGTGGTCGCGCCGCTGCTCACCCCGCCGGTCAGGCTCAAGGCCGGGTAGTAGCTGGTGGCGGTCACCTTGATGTTCTTCAGGCTGTTGCGCAGGCGCAGCTCGGCTGCGCGCAGGTCCGGGCGCCGGCCCAGCAGGTCGGCCGGCAGGCCTTCGGCGATGGCCGGGCTGCCGGCGCTGTCCAGCGCCTGCGGTTCGTCGGCCTGCGGCCATGGCTGGCCATCCAGCAGCACGGTCAGCGCATTGCGGCTGGCCACGCGCTGCTGCTCCAGCGCGCTCTGCGCGGCGCGCTGCGCTTCCAATGATTGGGTCGCCTGGCGCACTTCAAGCCGTGAGACCGCGCCCGCGTTGAAGCGCGCCTGCACCAGCTCCTGGGTACGCTGCAGGCGTGCCAGGTTCGCTTCGCCGGCCGCGATGGACTGGTTGAGGTAGGCCAGGGTCCAGTACTGCGTGGCCACGTCGCCGATCACCAGCAGTGCCGTGTTCTGCAGGTCTTCCTCGCTGGCCTGGGCTTCCCACTGCGCGATGTCGCGCTGGGTGCGCAGTCGGCCCCACAGGTCGATTTCCCACTGCAGCGAGACCCCGGCCGAACTGCTGCGGTTCCAGTCGGCGCCCTGGTCGATCGGGCGATTGCCGCTGCTGCCGACGCTGCCCGACGGCTGCGGCCACAGCGCGTTGTCGCTCAGCCCGGCCTGCAGGCGTGCGCGCTGCACCGCCAGCCCGGCCGAGGCCAGGTCGGTGTTGGCCTGCAGCGCACGCGCGATCACGCGGTCCAGCCGCGGGTCGCCGAAGCCGGTCCACCAGGCGTCGTCGCGCACGTCGGTCCGCAGCGGGGAGGGTGCATTGGAGGTTTCCACAGGCGCGTTGCGCTGCGCATCGCCACGGCCGTACACGGCCGGCACGCTGGGCGGGTCGACCTGGTACTGGCCGGTGCTGACGCAGGCCGACAGCAGCAGGGTGGTGGATAACAGGATGGACGTCTTCATTCGCGCGCCAGCGCCTCCACGGGATCGAGTTGGGCCGCATTGCGTGCCGGAAGGAAGCCGAACGCCACGCCGATCAGACTGGAGCACGCGAACGCGGCCACGATCGAGGCAGTGGAGAACAGCATCTTGAAATCAGGGGCGAAGGTGTCGAACACCCAGCCCACCACCAGCGACAGGCCCACGCCCAGCAGGCCGCCGAGCAGGCAGACCAGCACTGCTTCGATCAGGAACTGCTGGCGGATGTCGCTCTGTCGCGCGCCCACCGCCATGCGTACGCCGATCTCGCGGGTGCGCTCGGTGACCGACACCAGCATGATGTTCATCACCCCGATCCCGCCGACCAGCAGCGCGATGGCGGCGATGGCGCTGATCAGCAGGGTCATCGTGCGGGTGGTCTGCTCGATGGTGTCGCGGATCTCGGCGCTGTTGCTGAGGAAGAAGTCCTCGGTGCCATGGCGCATGACCAGCAGCCTGGAAATGGCGGCCTGCGCCGCATCCATCGGGGTGGAATCGTCCACCCGCACGATGATGCTGGAGACATGGCTCTGGCCGAGCATGCGCGACATCACCGTGGTGTAGGGCACCCAGATCGACAGGCTGGTGCTGCTGCCAAAGCCCATGCTCTGGCGCTGGGCCACGCCGATCACGCGCACCGGCACGTTGCCCAGCAGGATCACCTGGCCGACCGGGTCGGCGCCGTTGGGGAAGAACTGGGTGCGGGTGTTCTCATCGATCACCGCCACCTGCGCCAGTCCTTTCACCGCATCGGCGTCGAAAAAGCTGCCGGCGCTCAGGGTCACGCCCTTGACCCGGAAGAACTGCTCCCCCACGCCGCTGACCTGTGCGGTGGCCGACTGGTTCCGGTAGCGCGCGGTGACCGACGAAGACACGCTGGGGGTGACGCTGTCGATGTAGCTCTGCCGCGACAACGCGTCGGCATCACTGGCCTTGAGCGTCTGCACTCTTGCCGAGCGCATGTCACCGAAGCCGCGCCCGGGGTAGACGTCGATGGTGTTGGTGCCCAGCGCGCTGATGTTCTGCAGGATCTGCTGCTGCGAGCCGTTGCCCATCGCCACCACCGATACCACCGAGGCGATGCCGATGATGATGCCGAGCATGGTCAGGAAGGTGCGCAGGCGGTGCGCGTTCATTGCCAGCAGCGCCATCCGGAATGCTTCGGTGAAGCGGTCGCGGGCGGCACGCCAGCTGTGGCCTTTGGTGGCGGCCACGGTCGGCGTGCGTTGCGCACGGTAGCTGGGTGCCTTGGGATTGACGCGGTCGGCGATGATCTCGCCGTCGCGGATCTCGATGATGCGCTGGGCGTGCTCGGCCACCGACATGTCGTGGGTGACGATGATGATGGTGTGGCCTTCGGCATGCAGCTCGCCGAGGATGCCCATCACCTCCTCGCCGGATCTGGTGTCCAGCGCGCCGGTCGGCTCGTCGGCCAGGATCACCTCGCCACCGTTCATCAGCGCCCGCGCGATCGACACGCGCTGCTGCTGGCCACCGGACAGCTGGCCCGGCTTGTGCCGCATGCGGTCGCCCAGGCCCAGCCGCTGCAGCAGCTGTTCGGCGCGCGCGCTGCGTACCGGCGCCGGGCTGCCGGCATACACCGACGGCACTTCCACGTTGCCGCGCGCGTCGAGGTCGCCGAGCAGGTGGTAGCGCTGGAAGATGAAGCCGAAATGTTCGCGGCGCAGTTCGGCCAGTTCGTCCGGCAGCATGCTGCCGGTCTCACGGCCGGCCACCTGGTAGCTGCCGCGGGTGGGGCGGTCCAGGCAGCCGAGGATGTTCATCAGCGTCGACTTGCCCGAGCCGGACTGGCCGACGATGGCCACCATCTCGCCGGCGGCGATGTCCAGGTTGACGTCGCGCAGTACGGCAATGGTTTCGTCGCCGGCCGGGAATTCGCGGCGCAGGTGGCGCAGCCGCAGCAGCGGCGCGCCCGTGGGAGCGGTCTTCATCGACGCGGCCCCATGCCCGGGCCACCCATGCGCATCTGCGCGCCACCGCGGTTGCCGCTGCCGGACGCGGCCGGGGTGGCGCTGCCTTCGCCGACCACGACCTTCTCGCCTTCCTTCAGCCCAGACAGCACCTCCACGCTGGAACCGGTGTTGATGCCGATCCTGACCTTGCGCGGCTGCGGCATGCCATCGGCATCGGCCACGCGCACCACGTATTGGCCATCGCGCGATTTCGGCCCCAGCGCCACCGACGGAATGATCAGCACGCCCTTGGCCTGCTTGAGCAGCACCGACACCTGCGCGGTCATGTCGATGCGCAGCGTGCCGTCCGGGTTCTCCACGTCGAACAGGGCGTTGTAATACACCGCCGTACTGGAGCTGGAACTGGACGAACTGGAACTGCTGGAACTGTCGCTGGCGATCGACGACGGCGCCGGATTGATCTGGCGCAGGGTGGCGTGGTACTTGCGGTCCGGGTCGCCCAGCGTGGTGAAGTACACCGGCATGCCGGCCTTGATCTTGACCACGTCCGCTTCGGAGACCTCGGCATTGACCGTCACCAGGTCCAGCCGCGCCAGCATCACGATGGTCGGCGCGGTCTGGTTGGCATTCACGGTGCGGCCTTCTTCGGCCACCACCGCGACCACGGTGCCGTCCATCGGCGCGGTGATGCGGGTGTAGGCGAGGTTGGCATTGGCGGTGCCCAGCTCGGTCTGGCGGCCCTGGATCTGCGCGTCATAGGCCTTGACCTGCGCACGGGCGGTCTTGAGCGCGGCCTCGGCGCTGTCGAACTCCGCACGCGAGGTGGCTTCGGCCGCCAGCATTTCCTGCTGACGCGCGAATTCCAGTTCGGCCTGGCGCAGGGTGGCCTGCTGCACCGCGCGCTGGGCGGTGACCTGGTCCAGCGATGCCTGCGCGTTGAGCACGGCGTTGCGCTGGGTGGTGGCGTCGATCTCGGCAATCAGGTCGCCCTGCCTGACGGTATCGCCCAGCTGCACCTTCAGCGATTTGATCTGGCCCGAGGCCTGCGCACCCACGCTGACCAGCTTGTAGGCATCGATCACGCCGGTGGCTTCCACGGTCTGTTCCAGGTCGCCACGGGTCACCGGGCTGGTGGCCAGGGTGGGGGCGCCCGGCTTGCGCAGGGTCCATGCGACAATGCCGCACACCAGCAGGGCCAGGGCGATCAACAGCAGCACGCGGCCGCGACGGGTGGTAGGCAGGCGGGACTTCACGATGATCGTCAACTCGACAGGCCGGCGTGCGGCGTTGTCAGCATTGTGAAGAGCGCCTGTGGAGGGCTCAACGCACGGCATGTAACAGCACGTAACCACGCCCCGGTCCGACGTGTCCTTCTGTATCGTGTGCATGCCTTGAAACATGCATACGCAAACCAGAGGATGCGGTTCAGCTCCCGACAGGGGATCATCGCCGCATGGAGAACACCACTACGATGCAACGCCTGCTGATCGTCGATGACGACAACGACATCCGCCAGCTGCTGGCCGAACAGCTCGGTCGTGCCGGCTACCAGGTCAGCACCGCCAGCGATGGCCAGGGCATGCGCCAGGTGCTGGAACGCGAGCACGTGGACCTGATCGTGCTCGACCTCAACCTGCCGCGCGAGGATGGCCTGACCCTGTGCCGCGACCTGCGCGCGCGCTCGACCACGCCGGTGATCATGCTCACCGCACGCAGCGAACCGATCGACCGCGTGCTCGGCCTGGAAATGGGCGCAGACGACTACCTGGGCAAGCCGTTCGAACCGCGCGAGCTGCTCGCGCGCATCCGCAACGTGCTGCGCCGGACCGAAGCGCTGCCGGCCAACCTGGAACCCTTGGCGATCCGCCGCGCGCGCTTCTCGCACTGGATCTTCGACCTGGAGCACCGCCATCTGGTCGACCCGGACGGGCGCGTGGTGGTGCTGTCCGGTGCCGAGTTCCGGCTGCTGCGGGTGTTCGTCGGGCATGCCAACAAGGTGCTCTCGCGTGAGCAGCTGGTATCGCTGAGCAGCGGGCGCAGCTACGAATCGCAGGACCGTGCGATCGACCTGCAGGTCAGCCGGCTGCGCAACAAGCTGGCCGATGACGGTGGCAGCGACGGCCTGATCAAGACCGTGCGCAATGAAGGCTATGTGCTGGCCACGGCGGTCACGCTGGAATGATGCGCCTGCGCCGCTTCTTCGCGTCGATGGTCGGTCGGCTGTTCGTGATCCTGCTGCTGGGCATGAGCGTGGCGGCCGTCGGTGCCACCATGCTGGCCAGTGCCAAGCGGCAGCAGGAATTCGAGCGGCAGAACCTCAACCGCATCGCCGATCGGCTGCAGGGCTTCGTCAACATGCTCGACGGCGACCCGGAACTGCGCGACCGGCTGCTGACGGTGGGCGGGCCGGCGGTGCGCAGCCTGCCCGAAGGGGCGCGGCTGGGGCGCGAGGATGCGGCGTTGATGGGCATCCTCGACGACCGCCCGGGCCCGGTGGCGCATGCCACCGTGCATTTCACCTCGTTCCGTTCGTGCCTGCCCAAGGCGCAGGAACTGTTGCCGCCCCCTCCGCAGCAGCAGCGGCGCCGGCCGCCGCACGAACGCGACCCGGCCTTCATCCCGCCCAAGTGCCGCGCGGTGCAGGTCCCGCTCAGCGACGGCACGGTGTTGTCGCTGGCGCTGGAATCGCCGGCCATCGCCCACAATGGCATCCTCGCGGTGGACCCGCTGTTCCTGACCCTGCTGGTGCTGGCGATTGGCGTGCTGGCCTACGTGGTTGCGCGCATTGCCAGCGCGCCGCTGCAGCGGCTGGCCTCGGCCGCGGCCGAGCTGGGCGACGACCTGCAGCGTGCGCCATTGCCGGTGACCGGGCCGCTGGAAGTCCGCCGCGCCGCCGAAGCCTTCAACGCGATGCAGAAGCGCCTGCAGCGCACGCTGGGTGAGCGCACCCAGATGCTGGCGGCGATCACCCATGACCTGCAGACCCCGGTGACCCGCCTGCGGCTGCGGCTGGAAAACGTAACCGACGAAGCCCTGCGCGAGCGCCTGATCGGCGACCTGGGTGCGATGCAGGCACTCATCCGCGAGGGCCTGGAACTGGCCCGCAGCGCCGAGAGCGCCGAGCCACGCGCCGCGCTGGACCTGGATTCGCTGCTGGAAAGCCTCGTCGAGGACGCGGTCGAGGCCGGCGCCGACGCCCGCTTCGAGCAGGGCAGTGGCGCGGTGCTGATGCTGCGCCCGCTGGCCATGCACCGGTTGTTCTCCAACCTGATGGACAACGCGCTGGGCTACGGCGGCACGGCCCGGGTGCGGGTCGAGCAGGGCGCGGACGGGGTGCGGGTACGGGTGCGCGACAGCGGTCCGGGCCTGGCCGAGGACGACCTGGAAACCGTGTTCGACCCGTTCGTGCGCCTGGAAACCTCGCGCTCGCGGGCGACGGGCGGGGCCGGGCTGGGGCTGACCATCGCCCGCGCGCTGGCCGAGAAGGACGGCGCCACCCTGCACCTGCGCAACCATCCGCAGGGCGGGCTGGAGGCCGTCGTGCACTGGCCGGCGCCACCGCGCCCGCCGGCACCCCGCGCCGGCTGATCGCACAGGAGGCAAACGGGCGCGGTTTTGCCTACTATGGGCAACCCCCGCCCGTATTCGCCGCATGAGTGCGCCCGATCTGGCTGGTTTCCACCCCGGCGCCGCGCTGTCCGCGCCGTGCCCTTCCCGCGCCCCTGGCGGATCCTGACGGATGAGCCAAGGGGGAGGCGGGAACCGGTGGCGGCCGGTACATGCAGTAGTGACCGTGCAGCGCCTGTGCCTGGCGCTGGTGTTGCTGTGCCTGGTGTTCGGGGTACCGGCCACATCGGCCGCGCAGGATGGTCCCCCGCCGCTGCGCGACTACGCCATCGATGTCTGGACCTCGCGCAACGGCCTGCCGCACAACTCGCTGCGTGACATCGCGCAGACGCCGGAGGGCCACCTGTGGTTCGCCACCTGGGAAGGGCTGGTGCGCTACAACGGGCTGGACTTCACCGTGTTCGACCGCAGCACCCGGCCGGGCCTGCGCGACAACGGGGTGGGCGCGCTGTTCGTCGACCGCGAGGGCGGGCTGTGGATCAGCGATTCGCGCGGCAACGTCACCCGGCGCAGCGCCGACGGCCGCTGGCAGGTGTTCGCACACCAGCCGCCGGCCCCGCAGGTGCTGATCCAGGCCATGCAGATGGACAGCCATGGCCGGCTCTGGCTGCTGTATGAGGGCAATGGCATCGGCAGCCTGACCCGCGACGGCCACTTCGACTACCAGAAGCCGCCGGCCGACGTGCCGATGGCCATGAGCTTCACCAAGCTGGTGGTGGATGCGCAGGACCGGGTCTGGGTGGGCACGCTGGACGGCCTGGTGGTGCGCGGCACCGACGGCGTGCTGCGCCGCGCACCGGAGAGCTACGGCCTCGGCCACGGCCTGGTGTGGCCGTACCGCGCACCCGACGGCGTGCTGTGGATCGTGGCTGGCGAGCGCATCTACCGCATGCTCGATGGCATGCCGCAGTTGCAGCACCGCCTGGCCCCGGGCATGCACATCACCTCGATGCTGCAGGACCGCCACGGCGACCTGTGGCTGGGGACCGAAAACCAGGGGCTGCTGCGCCTGTCGCGGCACGGAGTGGAGCGCCTGCCGGCCGGGCTTTCACTGCCCGGGGGCAGGGTGGTGAGCCTGCGCGAAGACGCCGAAGGCAGCATCTGGGTCGGTGCCAACGGCGGCCTGTACCGGTTGCGCGAAACGCTGTTCAGCAGTTTCACCGAGCGTGACGGGCTCAGCGGCGATTACGTGCGCACCGTGCTGGAAGACCGTGACCGCCAGCTGTGGGTGGGCAGTGCCAGTGGCCTGGACCGGCGCGACGCACAGGGCGTGTTCCATCCGGTGCCGCTGCGCAACCGCGGCGGCAAGACACCGTCCGTGCTGAGCCTGGCCCAGGACCATGCAGGCGGGTTATGGGTGGGGACCTTTGGCGACGGCATCCTGCACCTGGACGGGCAGGGCCGCATGCTGCGCAGCTACGGTGCCGACGACGGCCTGCTCGGCGGCAACATCCGAGCGATGAGCGTGGATCGCGAAGGCGCTGTATGGGCCGGTACCCAGAAGGGCGTCGCCCGTCTCGATGCCAACGGGGTAACCGTGCCGACCGTGCCGGGCATGCCCACCGGCCTGGTCACCGCGCTGGCCCACGATGCCGAAGGCGACCTGTGGGTGGGCACCATCGAAGGCATCAGCGTGCTGCGCGGCGATCATGTGCAACGCATCGACCTGACTCCGCTGGGCGGCGGTCGCAGTGTGTTCGGTTTCCAGCAGATCGGCGATGCGATGTGGATCAGCAGCGACCGCGGCCTGTACCGCTACCAGGACGGCACCCTGTCACGGGTGGGGCTGGAGCAGGGCATGCCGGTCGATACCGTGTTCCAGCTGGTACCGGACCGGGTCGGCAACGTCTGGATCAGCAGCAACCGTGGCGTGCTGCGCACCGACATGGCCATGCTCAACGACGTGGCCGACGGGCGCACGCGGCGGATCGAGGTCGAGCATTACAACGAAATCGACGGCATGGCCAATTCGCAGGCCAACGGCAGCTCCGGCCCCTCGGCGATCCTGCGCCAGGACGGCACGTTCTGGGTGGTTACCGCCGGCGGCCTCAGCACGGTGGACCCGCTGCGCCTGCAGCGCTTCCGCGAACGGCTGGCGCCGCCGGCGGCGATCGAGACGGTGCTGGTCGATGGCGTGCCGCTGCACTGGCAGGGCGCCAACCACAACACGCTGCCCGGTGGTCGCCGGCTCAGCATCAGCTACGTGGGCCTGAGCTATCTCATGTCCGAACGCATCCGCTACCGCACCCGGCTGGAAGGCCTGGACAGCGCGTGGATCGAACGCGGCCAGCAGCGCAGCGTGGAGTTCATCGGCCTGCCGCCGGGCGATTACACCCTGCACGTGTCCGCGGCCCACCCGGGCGGCGCCTGGGGCGACAGCGAGGCGGTGTGGTCGTTCACGGTGGAACCGTTCCTGTGGCAGCGGCGCAGCGTGCAGTTCGTCTGTGGCCTGCTGCTGCTGGCCGGGCTGGTGGCGTTGTACCGCTACCTGATCAAGCGTTACAAGGCCAGCAACGTACGCCTGGCACGCAAGGTCGATGCCGCCACCCGCGACCTCAAGGCGCAGACCGCCAGCCTGCAGGCGTTGAACGAAGAGAAGACCCAGCTGGCCGCGCGTTTGGCAGTGCAGGCCGAACAGTTCGAGCGGCAGGCGCGCGAGGATGCGCTGACCGGGCTGCCCAACCGCCGCGCGTTCGACGAAGCGCTGGCGCGCGACTTCGCCCGCTCGCAACGCAGCGGCCACCCGCTGTGCCTGGTGGTGCTGGACATCGACCACTTCAAGGAAGTGAACGACCAGCACAGCCACAGCGTGGGCGACGTGGTGCTGACCGAAGTGGCGCGGGTGATCGCGTCGGCCTGCCGTGATTCGGACATGCCCGCGCGCACCGGCGGTGAGGAATTCACGCTGCTGCTCAACGACACCCGCCTGGCCGAAGCGGCACAGGTCTGCGCGCGCCTGCGCGGGCTCTTCCATGACCATCCGGACTGGGCCGGCGTACCGGGCCTGCAGGTGACCTTCAGCGCCGGGCTGGTCGAACTGGAGGCCGGGGACCGCACCCCGATGCTGCTCTACCAGCGCGCCGACCGCGCGCTGTACCGTGCCAAGAGCGAAGGCCGCGACCGCACCGCGATCGGCTGATCAGGGGCGCGGCCAGGCGTTAGCGATCTTGCAGAACAGCTTGGCGGTCTGCTCGGTGTCATACACCGCGCTATGCGCTTCTTCCGCATCCCACCCAAGACCGGCAGCCGTGGCCGCCCGTGCCAGCACGGTCTGGCCATAGGCGATGCCGGCCATGGTCACCGTGTCGAACACGCTGAAGGGGTGGAACGGGTTGCGCTTGTGCCCGACCCGGTTCACCGCCGCATTGATGAAGCCCAGGTCGAAGTGCGCGTTGTGGCCGACCAGGATGGCGCGCTGGCAGCCGTACTTCTTCACCGCCGCGCGCACCGGCGCGAAGATGTGGTCCAGCGCGTCCTTTTCCGCCTTGGCCAGCCGGAACGGATGGTCGAGGATGATGCCGGTGATCTCCAGCGACTTCGGGTCGATGTCCAGCCCTTCGGCCGGCACCACGTGGGCGCTGGCGGTCTGCCCGGGAAAGAGCAGGCCGTTGTCGTCCATTTCGATCGGCACCGCGGCGATCTCCAGCAGCGCATGGCGCTGGCTGTCGAAGCCGCCGGTTTCCACATCCACCACCACCGGCAGGAAGCCACGGAAGCGGGTCGCCATCATGCGCTGGGCGGCAGAGGGCATGTCTTCAGCGGCCACCGGCGCGCCGGTGGTCTGGGTGGGGTCTTGAGTCATGCAGCGAGTTTAGCAGAGCGGCCTGACCGTCCCATGGCGGCGGTGCCAGACCGCCACGCCAAGCAAGGCGGTGCCAACTGTGGCCAACACCAGGGCCGGACCCGGCAGCAGCCACCCCAGCGGCCAGGCGGCGGCCAGCGCCAATCCGCCCCAGGCCAGCGCGTCGGCCCGGCCGCGCGGATCCCGGAGCAGCCAGCCATCCACGCTCAGCCGCCCGGCGCCCTGCAACAGCAGCGGCAGCAGCATGGCGATGAACAACAGCGGCAGCTTGAAGTTGCCCTGGCCCTGGTCGCTGATCGCATAGCCCTGCGCCAGCGTGGCCAGCGAGTCCCACTGCGCAGGCCAATGGACGGCGGCGGTTGCCACGACCGTGAGCCCGATCAGCAGCGCGGCGGTGGCCCGGGTGGCCACGCCCAGCAGCAGGCAGATGCCGCCGATGAGTTCGATCCACGTCGCCGCCTGCCAATTGAACTCGGCCGGCAACCAGCGCAGTGGCAGCGGAAAGTGCGATTGCACGTTGTCGAACCAGTTCACCCCGCGCCATTTCTCCAGCCCGGATTCCAGATATTCCCAGGCCAGCAGCACGCGCAGTCCCAGTGGCGCAAGCCAGGCGCCGAGTCCATCAAGACGGGGGCGCAGGGTGGAAGCAAGGCAGCGGGGGAAATGCATGGGGACAGCCCGGTAAGTGGAGGTCCCTTGAAGAGGGCCGGCGCGCGATGAACGATGCGGGCGCCGGCGGCATCGTTCAGCCGTGGGTTGGGGACCGGGCAGGACCGATCACGCCGGTCGCGAGCAACTGCGCCAACAGGGCACGTCCGGCCGGTTCCAGCCCGGCCGCGTCCAGTCCATTCGCCTCGGCCAGCTGCGCAAGGTGCGCGGCGCCGCTGCGGTGTCCGGGGGCCTGCATCTGGATCAGCAGCTGCCACGCCAACGGGCTGAGCTGCGAAAACACGATGCGGCCATCGGCCAGCCGGCGTGCCAGCAGGAAGGTCGGTTCGGGCGGCGGGTCCACCGGCTGGAAGGCTGCCCCGATCTGCTGCACCGGCCACTGGTACGCCAAAGGCCATGCCAACGGGGAACGCTGCAGCAGGCAGCGCCAGGCATCGATATCCGGACGAGGCGGTTCGAGCGGCAGCGCATCCTGCGACTGCAAGGCCAGTTCCACCCATTCGTAATGCGCCAGCTCGGCCAGGAACGGACGCGGCAGCGTGTCCTGCCGCTGCAGCCACTGCACGAACTCGGCAGCGACCTCGGTGAACAACGGCGAGGCGCAGCGGTGCTCGATGAAGTAGCGCCGGCACAGCGCCTGCCATTCCGCGCCGTCCAGCATCTGCAGCAGTACCGGGAAACTGCTGCCCAGCAGCGCCTGCAGGTTGTTGAACAGCAGATCGCGGTAGATCTGCAGCCGCCGCGGCTCCAGGTCGGGAGGCGACGGTTCATGCGCCGGATCGCGCAGGTGGCGGGTCAGGGCGAACTGCTGGTCACGCAACAGGTCGCTCATGCCGCCGCATCCAGGATGCGGCGCATCTGCCGCAGCTCCGCCTGCAGTTCGGCATACGGCGGCAGGTTGAAGTCGCGTTCGAGCAGGCCAGGGCGCGGGCCGAACCGGGCGCAGGCATGTTCCAGCAGCGCCCACACCGGCCCCACCACGGGGCTGCCATGGGTGTCGATCTTCAGGTCATCGGCTTCATCGAAGTGCCCGGCCACATGCAGGCAGACGATGCGTTCGGCAGGCAGGCCGTCGATGTACGCGACGGGGTCGAAGCCATGGTTGATGGCGTTGACGTAGACATTGTTGACGTCCAGCAGCAGGTCGCAGTCCGCTTCCTGCAGCACCGCCGTGGTGAATGCCAGTTCGCTCATCGCCGCATGCGGGGTGAGGTAGGTGGATACATTCTCCACTGCGATGCGCCGGCCCAGCCGGTCCTGCACCTGTGCGATGCGGGCCGCGGTGTGGCGGATGGCCTCGTCGGTGAACGGCAGCGGCAGCAGGTCATACAGGTGGCCGTCGTCGCTGCAGTAGCTCAGGTGTTCGCTGTAGAGGCGCACACCGTGTGCGTCCAGGAAACGCCCGACCTGGTCGATGAACGCCACGTCCAGCGGCGCGCTGCCGCCCAGCGACAGTGACAGTCCATGGCAGGTCAGGGGATGGCGCGCGCTGAGCCCGCGCAGGCGCTCGCCCATCACGCCGCCCAGCCCGATCCAGTTCTCCGGCGCGCACTCGAGGAAATCGAAATCGCCCGGCGGTGCCTGTTCCAGGTCATCGAGCAGGGCGCGGCGCAGCCCCAGTCCCACCGCCGTTGCAGGCAACGGCAGTGGGCGTGCAGGGCTCACGCGGGTGCGCGGATCAGTGCCCGGCACCGCACTTGCCTTCGCCGCACTTGCCTTCGGCGGTCTTCTTGGCGGCAGGCGCAGGCTTGGCCTTGGTCTTGTCGGCGCCACACTTGCCTTCGCCACACTTGCCCTCCGCGGGCTTCTTGTCGGCAGCATGCGAGGTGGCCTTGTCGGCACCGCACTTGCCTTCGCCGCATTTGCCTTCGGCCGTCTTGGAATCGGCTTTGGGCGCGGCCTGGGCAGCCAGGGCGTAGCCCTGGGCCAGGTCGGTCATCGACAGGGCCGAGGCGGTCCCGGCCAGGCCGAGGCCGCCGGCAAGCGCGGCACAGGCCAGCAGGGAAGCGTGTTTGGTGGAGAGGGTCATGCGCAAAGCTCCTTGTAATGCCCTTTCATGGGCAGGGGTGTTGCCGGGGAAGCATGCCGGATTGCCGGCACGCGGGGAACATCAGGCCAGGTACTCGCGGGCCATGACGCGGGCGCGGTGCAGCCGGGCCTTGATGGTTTCGGGGGTAGTGGCCAACCGTGCGGCCAGTTCGGCGATCGACAACCCCTCCAGGTCGCGCAGCAGGATCACTTCGCGGTAATGGGCGGGCAGCGATTCGAGCGCAGCGGCGCAATCGCGGCGCAGGTCCAGGTTGTCGCGCTGGGCCGGCGGCAGGATCTCCTCGCGCAGTTCTTCGTGCCGCCACTGGCAGCGCGCACGCTTGAGCCGGTTGCACTCGCGCTTGACGATGCGGAACGCCCACGAGGTGAAACACTCGACCAGGCGCAGGTCGCACAACCGTCGTGAAACGGTGATCAGGCTTTCCTGCACCGCATCCTCGACATCATTGATGACGCAGTGGTACTCGGCATAGCGGCGCAGGTGCTGGCGTGAATGGCGCAGGACGCGGTCCAGCGCGGCGCGGTCGCCGCGATGGGCGGCGGCAAGTTCGTGCGGGCAGAGGCGGTGCATGCGGTCGGCGGATCCTGTTCAACGTGGCACAGGATAAGAGCGTGCGCGGGGCCGCAAGGATGCGCGGGTCGCCGGTCTGAGACAGGGGCGATTCAGTACCAATGGTGCGTTCGCGACATTACCGGATGTTCGCGACACTCCGGGACGGCGATGACCCGGCCGCAAACGCAGACGCGCCGGGAGGACCCGGCGCGTCGCGTGGACTGGGCTGTCGCCAGTGAATCAACGGCCGTTGAGCACCACGTCGGCGATCAGGCCGGTGGCGACCGCGATCAGCACGTAGCGGTCATCTACCTTGCGCCACTGCTGGCCGCGCTTGGGCGCATGCAGGCCGTGGCGCTTGTAGTCGCTTACGTACGCGCCACGATGATCCTTGTCCAGGTGGCCGCCACGGCGCGGCGGATCGTGGCGGTCGTGCCCGCGCGACGGGCCATGGTTGCGTTCATCGCGCTGGTCATGGCGGTCGCGGTTGTCGCGGTCGTCATGGTGGGGCGGGGCGGCGAAGGCGGAACCGGTCGCGGCAAGCAGGGTCAGCGACAGCGTAGCGGCGAGGAAACGTTTCATGGTGCAGGCCCTCTGGAGCGGTGGGGTGGAACGCAGGTCCAGAGTGGAATTTTCCAGCTGAATAGGCAATTAAAAAAGGCCGATACGCAGTATCGGCCTGTATCGGCGTGTAACACGCCCCGGCGCGTGCTTACAGGCGCTCGGTACTGGTCTCGTCGCGCTTCTCGCGCGGCGGCAGCGCCTGCTCGCCGTGCACCAGGAACCACACGTTCTCGGCGATGTTGGTGGCGTGGTCGCCCACGCGTTCCAGGTTCTTGGCCATGAACAGCAGGTGGGTGCACGGGGTGATGTTGCGCGGGTCTTCCATCATGTAGGTCAGCAGCTCGCGGAACAGCGCGGTGTACTGCGCGTCCAGCCGGGCATCGTCCTCGCGCAGCGCCAGCGCGGCGGCGGCGTCGTTGTCGCGGTAGGCCTCGATGGCACGCCGCACCTGCTGGGCGGCCAGCCGGCCCAGCGACCGCAGGCCCTGGATCTGCGGCAGCGGCGGCACTTTGCTCAGCGCGATCGAGCGCTTGGCGACGTTGGCCGCATAGTCGCCGATCCGCTCGATGTCGGCCGGGATGCGCAGGCCGGCCAGGATCTCGCGCAGGTCGCGCGCCATCGGGCCGCGCAGCGCCAGGCGCATCACGTCATGGCTGATCTGCTGCTCCAGGCTGTCGATCGCCTCATCGTTGGCGATGATGCGCTGGGCAGCGTTGTCGTCGCGGCGCTCGATCACGTCCAGCGCCGCTTCCAGCTGCGCTACGGACATTTCGCCCATGCGCACGATTTCGGCCACCAGCCGCTGCTGTTCTTCGTCGTAGCTCTTGACGATGTGGTCGTTCGGAATGTTCATTGTGATGTGCTCGATTGTCTGGTTGGTGGCATCGTCGCGCAAACGGCCTGGCTCAGCCGAACCGCCCGGTGATGTAATCCTCGGTCTGCTGCTTGTTCGGCTGCGAGAAGATCACTTCGGTGCGGTCGTGTTCGATCAGGTCGCCCAAGTACATGAAGGCGGTGTAGTCGGACACGCGCGCGGCCTGCTGCATGTTGTGGGTCACGATCACGATGGTGTAGTCGTGCTTGAGCTCTTCCACCAGCTGCTCGATGCGGCTGGTGGAGATCGGGTCCAGCGCCGAGGTTGGCTCGTCGAGCAGCAGCACGTCCGGGCGCAGGGCCACGGCACGGGCGATGCACAGGCGCTGCTGCTGGCCACCGGACAGGCCCAGCGCGCTCTGGCCGAGCTTGTCCTTCACTTCGTCCCACAGCGCACCTTGGCGCAGCGCATGTTCGACGCGGTCGTTCATGTCCGCCTTGGACAGCTTTTCGTGGTGGCGGATGCCGTAGGCGACGTTCTCGAAGATGGTCATCGGGAACGGCACCGGCTTCTGGAACACCATGCCGACCTTGCTGCGCAGGCGGTTCATCGGGTACTTGGGCGAGAGGATGTTCTCACCATCCAGCAGCACTTCGCCGCGCGCTTCCAGCTTCGGGTACAACGCGTAGATGCGGTTGAAGATGCGCAGCAGGGTGGACTTGCCGCAGCCGGATGGACCGATCAGCGCGGTGACGCGCTTCTCGGGCACTTCCAGGCTGATGTTCTTCAGTGCATGGAACTTGTCGTAGTAGAAATCCAGGCCACGGGCGGCCAGCTTGATCGGCGCCGGGTTGCCCAGCGATTCATGCGAGGCCGGCACCGCGATGCGCTGCATCGGCACGGCATTGGTGAGGTCGTTCATGGCGGTGTCCGCGGAAAGGTCAGTCATGGGAGATACGGTTGCGCAGCAGGATGCCGCGTGCCGAAAGGCTTACCAGCAGCACGAACAGGGTCAGCACCAGGGCGCCTGCCCAGGCCAGCGTCTGCCAGGATTCGTACGGGCTGCCGGCGAACTGGTTCATCACCACCGGCACGCTCGCCATCGGCTGGAACACGTTGCTGTTCCAGTACTGGTTGCCGAAGGCGGTGAACAGCAGCGGCGCGGTTTCGCCGGAGATGCGTGCCAGGGCGAGCAGGATGCCGGTGACGATGCCGGCGGCGGCGCTGCGGTACAGCACCTGCACGGTGACCTTCCACTGCGGGATGCCCAGCGAGAGGGCCGCTTCGCGCATCTGCGAGGGCACCAGGCGCAGCATTTCATCGGTGGTGCGTACCACCACCGGCAGCACGATGAAGGACAGCGACAGCGCGCCGGCGAAGGCCGAGAACTGGCCACCGGTCTGCATCACGTACAGGGTGTACACGAACAGGCCCAGCACGATGGACGGTGCCGACAGCAGGATGTCGTTGACGAAACGCACCACCGTGCCGGCCTTGCGGAAGTTGCCGTACTCGGCCAGCCAGGTGCCGGCCAGCACGCCCAGCGGCGTGCCGATGGCGATCGCCAGCGCGCACATCACCGCGCTGCCGAAGAAGGCATTGGCCAGGCCGCCTTCCTGCATGGGCGGCGGCGTCATCTTGGTGAACAGGTCCAGGTTGATCCCGGCCAGTCCCTTGGACGCCAGGGTGAACAGGATCCAGCCCAGGAAGAACAGGCCGAACAGCGCGGTCAGGCAGGACAGCAGCAGCGCGACGATGTTGACGATGCGGCGGCGCAGGTACAGCGGCTGCGGGTTGTTGGCGACGGCGGTGCTCATCAGTTGCCCTCCTTGCGGGACAGGCGCATCAGCATCAGGCGGGCGATTGCCAGCACCACGAACGTTACGATGAACAGCACGAAGCCGAGCAGCAGCAGCGCCGAGCGGTAGGTCTCGGTGGCCTCGCCGAAGTCATTGGCGATCAGCGCGGCGATGGTGGTGCCCGGTTCCAGCAGCGAGGGCGACAGGCGCACGCTGTTGCCGATCACGAAGGCCACGGCCATGGTTTCACCCAGCGCACGGCCCAGGCCGAGGAAGATGCCGCCGATCACGGCCGAGCGCGTGTAGGGAAGCACGATGTCCCAGCTTACTTCCCACTTGGTGGAGCCCAGCGCGTAGGCCGATTCCTTCAGGCGGGTCGGCACGGTCAGGAACACTTCGCGCATTACCGAGGAGATGAACGGAATGACCATGATCGCCAGCACGAAGCCGGCGGTCAGCACGCCGATGCCCAGCGGCGGGCCCTGGAACAGCGGGCCGATGATCGGCCATTCGCCCAGGGTTTCATTGAGGGTGGGGGTGACGTACTCGGTCATCACCGGGACCAGCACGAACAGGCCCCACATGCCGTAGATGATCGAGGGGATGCCGGCCAGCAGTTCGATGGCGGTACCGACCGGGCCGCGCATCCAGCGCGGGGCCACTTCGGTGAGGAAGAAGGCGATGCCGAAGCTCACCGGCACCGCGATCAGCATTGCGATCAGGGCGGTGACCAACGTGCCGTAGATCGGTGCCAGCGCACCGAACTTGTTCTCCACCGGATTCCAGTCGGAAGAGTAGAAGAAGCTCAGGCCCTGCTCCTGCAGGGCATGGCGGCCGCCCCACAGCATCGAGAGCGCGGCGCAGGCCAGCGCGACCAGGACCAGGACGACGGTGGCGATCAGCACCCACCGGAACAGTTTGTCATTGCGGGCGTCACGCAGGTCGCGGGTGGACGGTGCGGGAACAGGCTGGGCGATGGCATTCATGGGTAAGGCTGGGGCCCGTTAGGTAGGGGGCAGGCCCGCGCAGCGCGCGGGCCTGGGTTGCATCATTTGAATTCAGCGGTCCAGTAACCTTCGATCTGCTTCACCAGTTCCGCCGGCAGCGGCACGTAGTGCAGTTCATTGGCCTGGGCCTGGCCGTTCTCGAAGGCCCACTTGAAGAACGCCAGGGTGTCCTTGCTGCGCTTGGCATCCTTGGGCTGCTTGTGCATCAGCATGAAATTGGTGGCGGTGATCGGCCACGCCTGGTCGCCCGGGGCGTTGGTGATGACCAGGTTGAAGTCCTTGGCGCTGGCCCAGTCGGCGCTGGCTGCGGCGGCACCAAAGGTTTCCGCGGTCGGCTGCACCCAGTTGCCGGCTGCGTTCTGCATCGAGGCGTACGGCATGCCGTTCTGCAGCGCGTAGGCCAGTTCGACGTAGCCGATCGAGCCCTTGATCTGCTTCACGTACGAAGCCACGCCTTCATTGCCCTTGCCACCCACGCCGTCCGGCCACTGCACCGAGGTGCCTTCGCCGACCTTGCTCTTCCAGTCCGGGCTGACCTTGGACAGGTAGTTCGAGAAATTGAAGGTGGTGCCCGAGCCGTCCGAACGGTGGACCAGGGTGATCTTGCCCTCCGGCAGCTTCACGCCCGGGTTGGCGGCCACGATGGCCGGGTCGTTCCAGGTCTTGACCTTGCCCAGGAAGATATCGGCCAGCAGCGGGCCGCTCAGCCGCAGCTTGCCGGCTTCCAGGCCGTCGATGTTCACCACCGGGACAACGCCGCCGATGGCGGACGGGAACTGGCCCAGGCCGGCCTGGGCCAGCTCTTCGCTGGACAGCGGCTTGTCGGAAGAACCGAAGTCGACCGTGCCGGCCTTGATCTGGGCGATACCGCCGCCCGAACCGATCGACTGATAGTTGACCTTGGCGCCGGTGGCGGCGTTGTAGTCGGCCGACCACTTGGAGACCAGCGGGAAGATGAAGGAGGCGCCGGCGCCGGAAATCTCGGCGGTCAGCTTGTCGCCGGCGGCCGGAGCAGCGGCGGGCGCGCCTTCTGCCGGGGCGTTAGCCTGGCCTTCGGCGGCCGGCTTGCAGGCGGACAGGCCCAGCGCGATGGCCAGGGAAAGGGCGGCGAAGCCGGCCGTATGCAGTTTCATGCGTCACTCCGTAGCGGGATAGGGGGCCGGTCTTGCCGGCTGACGCTGCTATGAAATGATGTTTTTGTTACAGCTTGATGACGTCGTGACCGGGGGCACGCTCGAGGCCCGTGGGGCAAGGGCTGGCGGGGGGATCTACAGCGGCTGCCGGTGAATCGAGCGCCGGGGCGCCACACCCTTTCCGGCGAATGTCCCCCGGCGTCGGCCTGCGGCCGACACCTCCTCCTTTAATTCGCCTCCAAGGGCATGGCGCCCCGGCGCTCGATCCACCGGCGTTGCACCGTGGCGTCCGCTTTTCCCTGCCAACCGCAAGCCGAGCCCCGTCGCGGCCGGTAGGTCCCTGGCAAATTAAAGGAGGAGGGGGCGGCCGCAGGCCGACGCCGGGGGACATTTGCACAGGGGCCTACCGGTCGCGGCGGGGCCCTCAACGCTCGCGGCAGATTAAAAAAAAAGCGCGGACCTTTCGATCCGCGCCGGTGGTGCCGCCAGGGGGAGAGAGGACCTGGCGACACCGTTGCCTGGTAGGTCACGACCTTTGGCCGTGACCCCCTAAAATCAATATTTCAGGTTCTGCGACCAGTAGGTCTCGATCTGCTTGACCAGGGCGTCCGGCAGCGGCACGTAGTCCAGCTGCTTGGCCTGGGCATCGCCACTCTTGTAGATCCAGCGGAAGAACTCCTGGGTCGCCTTGGCGCTGTTGACGTTCTTGGGCTGCTTGCGGACCAGGATGAAGTTGGTGGCGGTGATCGGCCACGCTTCGGCGCCCGGGGCGTTGGTCATGACCAGGTAGAAGTCCTTGGCGTTGGCCCAGTCGGCGCTGGCGGCAGCGGCGGCGAACGACTCGTCGCTCGGCAGCACGACCTTGCCCGACGCGTTCTTCATCGCGGCGTAGGACATCTTGTTCTGCAGCGCGTAGGACAGTTCGACGTAGCCGATGCCACCCTTGATCTGCTTCACGTACGCGGCAACGCCTTCATTGCCCTTGCCGCCGATGCCGACCGGCCACTGGACCGAGGTGCCTTCGCCGACCTTGGACTTCCACTCCGGGTTGACCTTGGAGAGGTAGTTGACGAAGTTGAAGGTGGTGCCCGAACCGTCCGAGCGGTGCACGACGGTGATCTTGCCGTCGGGCAGCTTCACGCCCGGGTTGAGGGCGGCGATGGCCGGGTCGTTCCAGGTCTTGACCTTGCCCAGGAAGATGTTGGCCAGGGTCACGCCATCGAGCTTCAGCGCACCCGGGGCGATGCCGGCCACGTTGATCACCGGCACCACGCCGCCAATCACCGACGGGAACTGGGCCAGGCCGGCCGCGGCCAGATCTTCCGGCTTCAACGGGGCATCGGACGAACCGAAGTCCACCGTGGCCGCCTTGATCTGGGCGATACCGCCACCCGAACCGATGGACTGGTAGTTGACCTTCTTGCCGGTCGCGGTGCTGTAGTCGGCCGACCACTTGGACATGACCGGGTAGATGAACGATGCGCCCGCGCCCGTCACATCGGCGGCATTGGCGGCGAACACGGAGGACGCGGCGAGGACGGCAACAGCGGCGCGCGACTTGAAGGCGTGGATCACGGGGTGGCTCCTGGGATGGATGGTGGTGCGGGGTTTCCCGCCCGGTGCCTATTCCATAACGGTTCCATGACAGCGCAGCGACTGTCATATGACGCAAACGTGACACCGTTGGTGGGCAATTCCAGCCACGCAGGGCGTGGCTCTACGCGCTCACGTGCGATGGCGGTGTGCGGGGTAGGGTCGGTCGCCAGACGACTGCAGTGAACGGTTCAACGTCCGGTAACGCAGGGAACCGGAACGAGAAAGGGGCGCAGCCCAAGCTGCGCCCCTCCATCACACAATTACATCAGGACTTACCAGAAGAACTGCAGGCGCGCTTCCAGGATGTTCGGGTCGTCGTTGACGAAGGTGCGCGTGGTGGAGCTGTACTTCTTGCTGTCCACCATTACGTAGTTCAGCGCGAACTTGGTGTTGGAGCGCCAGTAGTAGTTCACGCCGACGGTCCAGATATCCATCTTGCCGCCCAGCACGCCGTCCACGATCGGCGGACGACCGGCAACCGGGTTGGCGTTCAGATGGCCATCATCCAGATTCATCGAGTCATAGCGCGCGCCCAGCTGCCACATGCCACGGCCCGGCTCGTCCGGCAGGCCGGTGGTCGGCACGCCGCTCTTGTAGCCCCAGGTCTCGCCGGTGATGTTCCACAGCCCGCTGACATAGAAGCCGTCGCTGGTGTAGTTGTCGCGCGTCATGCGCTTGGCTTCGCTGGTGTAGTACTCGGCCTGGGCCTTGAACGGGCCGCCGATGTACATGGCTTCGGCACCGATGGTCTTGACCCGGTCAGTGTCGGTCATGTTGCCGCTGTCGACCAGGCGTGCGGTGGCCAGGTCGGCGTTGGGACGGGCGCGCACGCGCAGGGTGTCCGCGTCGGTGTCGTAGTCGACATAGCTCAGGCCCAGGTGCAGGACCTGTCCCTTGTCGTTGATCGGCGCCCAGGTGCCACGTGCGCCATAGCCGCTGCCGTGGGCCAGGTTGCGGGTCAGCTCACGGCCGAATGCGCTGGCGGTGACCGACCAGTTGTTGTCGCCGAAGCTGTAGGCGCCACCGAGGCGGCGGGCCACGGCGTAGGTGTTGGTGACCGCAGCCTTGGAGATGAAGTCGTTGTTCTTGGTGCTGGACAGCTCTTCCAGGCTGTTGGGCTGCTTGAACTGGCCCAGCTGCACGAAGTGGTTGGCGTTGCCGGCCAGCTTGTACTTGACGTTGGTGTCCAGGAACTTGTCGGCCTTGGCGTCGTAGCCGACCACCCATTCCACGTTGCCCGGGCCCTTGCCCTTCAGCACCAGCTCGGCGCGACGCAGTTCGAATTCGCTGTCCTTGCCGTTGGCGGCATCGCCACCGTTGAGATCGGTCACATCGTTGTCGAACCAGTTGCCGTCGGCCTGGACCAGGCCTTCGAAGGTGATCTCCGAGCCGCCGATCACGTCGATGGCCACTTCAGCGTGGGCGGCCGGCACGAACAGCGCAGCAGCCACGGCCGCAGTGAGGAGTTGGCGATGCAGTTTCATGGAAAGGAGCCTTGCAGGCAGGTGGGAAGATGCTGCGCAGGCTAATAAGTGAAGATTGCGTAAATATGACAGTTTCAGACAAAGCAGCCCCGGCCCCGGGGCAAGCTGTTGCTGGGGTTGCCAAAACTGCCCGAATCAGATGACTGCCCGGTTGCGCCCAGATGGCAGTCGCCGCCGTCGCTCAGGCGGCGGTTTTCTGCTTGAAGCGGCACAGGTCACGGATCACGCACTGCGGGCAGTCAGGCTTGCGCGCCTTGCACACATACCGGCCATGCAGAATCAGCCAGTGGTGGGCGTCGAGCAGGAACTCGGCCGGAATCACCTTGACCAGCAGGTCTTCCACCGCGCGAACGTCCTTGCCGGGGGCCAGCCCGGTACGGTTGGCGACACGGAAGATGTGGGTATCCACCGCCATCACCGGTTCGCCGAATGCGGTGTTGAGCACCACGTTGGCGGTCTTGCGCCCGACCCCGGGCAGGGCTTCCAGCGCGGCGCGGTCACGCGGCACGTCACCGCCATGCTGGTCGATCAACAGGCGGCAGGTGGCGATGACATTCTTCGCCTTGGCGTTGAACAGGCCGATGGTGGCGATGTACTTCTTCAGCCCGTCCTCGCCCAGCGCCAGGATCGCCTGCGGCGTGTTGGCCACCGGGAACAGTTTGCGCGTGGCCTTGTTGACGCCCACATCGGTGGCCTGCGCGGAAAGCGCCACGGCGACCAGCAGTTCGAACGGTGAGCTGTACTCCAGTTCGGTCTTCGGATGCGGATTGAGTTCGCGCAGGCGGGTGAACATTTCAACGACGTCGGCCTTGGGCATGCGCGCACTGCGCGGAGCGGCCTTTGCAACAGGGGTCATCAGGAAGGCTTTCCAGCAGCCCTGGCTTTGGCGCGCGCAAGAATCGCGGCAGCCGCAGGCGGCAGGGCGGGCTTCAGATCGGGAGTGGGGGCCGGCGGCGCGCGTCGCGCATCGCGTTCGGCCGCGCGGCGTGCAAGCCGCTGCGCGCGCTGGCGGTAACGGTCACGCGCGGCCCAGGCGCGTTGCAGCTGCTGCTGGGCCTGCAGCAGGCGGGCGGGCAGGTCCGGGTGGCCGGGCAGCAGGGCGTCGTCGCCAGGGCCGGGCACGTAGTCCATCAGGCCGGCGTCCAGCGCGGCATCCAGGCCATCCGCCAGCACCAGCTGCAGCAGGCGCGCCGGCGCTGGCCCGGCGGCGTCACCTCCCTGAACCATGGGGCGGTTGACCCCGGGCGCTGGGGTGGCACCATCGTCGGCAACGGTCAGGGGCGCGTCGGCCACGGCAGAAACTCCTGGTAAAACGTTAAAAAAAAGTGATTTTGAACTCTGGAAACGAAAGCAGGTCATAGCCTTCGTCGTTAGTGGCGGTTCAACGTTGCGGCGGCTATCCTAACCCGTCGCCTCAGGGCGGCCCAATGCGTCCTGAGTTACCACCCCTGGAGAAACGTTTGATGAAGTTGCGTTCTATCGCGGTCGCCGTCGCGGCCCTGGCCCTGACGGGCAATGCCTTCGCCCAGGACACTTCGTCCGAAAAGGGCAAGCTGAGCTATTACTTCGGTTACGACTACGGCAACAACCTGGCTGAGCTCACCGGTCGCGGCGAACAGCTGGACATCAATTCGGTGGTGAAGGGCCTGCAGGATGCCTACGCCAAGAAGCAGCCGGCAATCACCGCCGACCAGCTGAAGCCGGCCGTCGAAGCCTTCCAGAAGCGTGAGCAGGGTCGTGCCGCTGCCGCCAAGGCCGAGTACGAAAAGGCTGCCGCCGAAAACAAGACCAAGAGCACTGCCTTCCTGACCGCCAACAAGGCCAAGGCCGGCGTGCAGGCGCTGCCGAGCGGCGTGCAGTACCGCGTGATCGAAGCCGGCAAGGGCGCCAAGCCGACCCAGGCCAGCACCGTGCAGCTGGAAGTGGCCGGCCCGTACCCGTTCGGCACCCGTCCGACCGAAGCCCGCCCGGCGCAGCAGATCCCGTCGATCAAGGTCAGCGAAGTCGAAATGAAGGCCATGCGCGAAGTACTGCTGCAGATGCCGGCCGGTTCGAAGTGGGAAGTCACCCTGCCGCCGGAACAGGCCTACGGTGCCGACCCGCGTACCCCGTTCCCGCCGAACGTCGCCGTGCAGTTTGAAATCAAGCTGGTCAGCGTCAAATAAGAACGGCTGAAAACAACAAAACGCGTCGATGGCAACATCGGCGCGTTTTTGTTTTCAACACACTCGCAGCGCCGACCGTTGGTCGGCTCCCGCAGTGTTGGAACCGCGCCATTCGCGTTACTGTTGCCCGGTGCACTTTCCGGAAACCCCCGCCCATGCCATGCCGAGCCCCTGCATCGGAACCTGCGCGCTTGATCGCGCCGGCCTGTGCGGCGGCTGCCTGCGCAACGTGGATGAAATCACCCGCTGGTCGACGATGACCCGACACGAACAAGAACATGTGATGCGGCAGGTGCTGCCGCTGCGTGAGCAGCTGCGGCAGTCGCTGGGTGGCTCACTGGCCGACCACGAGCGCCTGTTGCGCGCGCTGCACCCGCTCGATGCACCCCCCGGTGGCGATGGCTGGAACCGCAGTGAACTGGCCGACCTGCTGCCGCCCGGCCCGCCAGTGGAAGCCGCGGTGCTGGCCGGGATCATTCCGCGTGCCAGCGGCGCGCAGGTGCTGCTGACCCGGCGCACCGATACGCTGCGCCAGCATGGCGGCCAGGTCGGCTTCCCGGGCGGCCGCCAGGAGCCGGACGACCGCGACGCGGTGGCCGCCGCGATCCGCGAAAGCAACGAAGAAATCGCGCTGCCGCACGACCAGGTGCAGGTGCTGGGCTACCTGGATCCGTTCGTGACCATTACCGGGTACCGGGTGATGCCGGTGGTGGCGGTGATCGACCCGGGCTTCGTGGCGGTGCCGCAGCCGGATGAAGTGGCCGAAGTGTTCGAAGTGCCGTTCGATTACCTGATGGACCCGGCCAACCTGCACCAGGTCGAGATCGACCACCGCGGCCGCATTCGCCACGTGCTGGAATACGGCTGGCCGGGCCAGCGCATCTGGGGCGCCACCGCCGCCATCCTCTACAACCTGCGTCGCCGCCTGGAGCAACTGGAATGATGACCGCGAACCCGACCCCGTGGACCACTCTTGTCGATGTGGCGACGCTGTCCAGCGCGCTTTCGCAGGGGGATACGCGCCTGCTGGATGCGCGCGCCACCGCCAGTACGGCGCCGCGCGTGCTGGATGCGCGTTTTTCGCTGGCTGATCCGCAGTCCGGCGCGCGCGATTACGCCGCCGGGCATCTGCCCGGCGCCCTGCGCGCAGACGTCAACCGCGACCTGGCGGACATGAGCATGGTCGGCCACGGCCGCCACCCGTTGCCGGACAGCGATGCGTTCGCCGCCACGCTGGGGCGGTGGGGAATCGGTCCGGATACCCAGGTCGTGGTCTACGACGGCGGCGACGGCAGCATGGCGGCGGCGCGCGCGTGGTGGCTGCTGCGCTTGATCGGACATACACAGGTGGCGGTGCTCGATGGCGGCCTCGCGGCGTGGCAGGCGGCCGGTCTGCCGTTGACCACGGACGTGCCCGAGGTGCTGCCGTTGCCGGCCTATCCGGGGCGTTTCGATACCCGCCAGGTGGCCTCGGTGGACGAGATCGCCGCGCGCTTGAAGCATGCGCCGGGCTGGCTGCTGGATGCGCGTGCCGGTGAACGGTTCCGGGGTGAGGTGGAGCCGCTGGATCCAGTGGCGGGGCATGTGCCCGGGGCGGTGAACCGCCCGTTCGCGTTGAATGTGGCCGACGGCCGCCTGCGGCCCGCAGCCGAATTGCAGGCCGCGCTGCGGCCGCTGATCGGCACGCATGATCCGCAGCAGGTGGTGTTGATGTGCGGGTCGGGCGTGACCGCCTGCCATCTGCTGTTGGCGATGGAAGTGGCCGGGCTGCACGGCGCGCGGGTCTATGCCGATTCGTGGAGCGGGTGGGTCAGCGATTCAAGCCGACCGGTCGCGACCGGCGCCTGATTGGCCGCCACCCAAGGCGTCAACGAATGGCACAGGTAGAGCGGACTGTCAGTCCGCTGCTCTCCGCGTAGACCGCAGGCTGCACGCCAACGGCAGCGGACTGACAGTCCGCTCTACCCCCCCAGCGGACTCAGCGTCACCGCCGCCAGCACCCGCGGCCACGGGAACAACGGGCCCGGGTCGCGCTTGCGCAGCACGCGCCGGTCCGGGTCGTCGCTGGCTACTTCTTCCCGGGTGTCCAGCGCCTCGTGCCCGGCGATGTGGTGCAGGGCGGGCAGGGTGTCGCACAGATGCTGCAACAGGTCGATCAAGGCCGCGATCTGGGCCTCCGGATAGGGTTCATCCATCGCCTGGTGGCGTGAATCCAGCCAGTGCGGGTAGCGGCCGGTGTTGACCAGCTCGATGCCGACCGAACGCGGGTTGTACCCGCTGACGTGGTGAGCCACGCGCTCGACCGGGACGTACTCGACGATGCTGCCGTCGCGGTCGATGTAGAAGTGCCCGCTGTTGCCGCTGCCGCTGTCGTACAGCACGCGCTCGCCGTAGCTGCGCGCCATGGCCAGGTCGGGCAGTTCGGTGCAGTGGATCACCACCAGATCGATGTCATCCGGCGCGCGCTCGCCCAGCTGCGCCACGTAGGGCAGCGGCTGCGAATCGATGCGGGGCGGGGCGCGGTCGGGCATGCGCCGATGCTAGCATTCAGGCATGAGCGCTTACATCGATTTCCACGCGGTGGCTGCATGAGCCGCGGCCACTGCATTCTTTCCCACGGCTTCGAAAGCGGCCCGGACGCCACCAAGGTAACCGCCCTGGCCGAAGTGGCCGAGCGGCTGGGCTGGACCCACGAACGGCCCGATTACACCGACCTGGATGCCCTGCGTGAGGTCAGCAGCGTGGGGGATGTCCGTGCCCGCCTGCAGCGCCTGGTCGAGCGCGCCAGCGCCGCCGCCGCGCAAGGCCCGGTCGTGCTGGCGGGTTCCTCGCTGGGCGCCTACATCTCGGCCATCGCCTCGCTGCAGGTCCCGACCCGGGGTCTGTTCCTCATGGTGCCGCCGACCCGGATGGGGCCGATGCCGGCGCTGGATGCCGCCCGCGTGCCCACCAGCGTGGTCCACGCCTGGCACGATGAGCTGATCCCGGCCGCCGATGTGATCGCGTGGGCCCAGGCCCGGTCAGCCCGTCTGCTGCTGGTGGACGACGGCCACCGCCTGAACAACCACGTGGACGCCTCCGCGCAGGCCTTCGAGGCCCTGCTCGCCACCCTCCGGTAGAGCGGGGCTCTGACCCGCTGCATTCCGGTAGCGGTTCGGCCAGCCAGGCAGAGGCCGGCGCTACGCGGCCGCGTGCGGCCGGGTCACGTACAATGGACGGTCCGGCGCCTGCGCCCGGGCCGCCCGCGGTGCCCGTGGGCACTCCCTTCCTGCTGACCTGCGATACCGATCCCGTGAAATTCTTTGTTTCCTGCGCCAAGGGCCTGGAGTACCTGCTCGCCGACGAACTGCTGGCGCTGGGCCTGCCCAGGGCCACTGCCACCATTTCCGGCGTCAATGCCGAGGGCGAGCTGCCGCAGGCACTGAAGGTCGTGTTGTGGTCGCGCCTGGCCAGCCGGGTGCTGTGGCCGCTGGCCGAGTTCGACTGCCCGGACGAGGGATCGCTGTACCAGGGCGTCTCCTCGATGCCGTGGGAGCAGCACATCAGCCCCGAGCTGACCCTGTCGGTGGACGCCCATGTGTCTGGGACCGAAATCACCCACGCGCGTTTTGCCGCGCAGCGGGTCAAGGACGGCGTGGTAGACAGCCTGCGCGCGCAGGGCCTGGAACGGCCGTCGGTGAACACCGAGTTCCCGGACGTGCGCATCAACCTGTCGCTGCGCAAGGGCCGCGCCTCGATCTCGATCGACCTCGGCGGCGGCCCGATGCACCGGCGCGGCTGGCGCATGGCGCAGAACGAGGCCCCGCTGAAGGAAAACCTGGCGGCCGCCGTGCTGATGCGCGCCAACTGGCCGAAGATCCATGCCGAAGGCGGCGGCCTGCTGGATCCGATGTGCGGCAGCGGCACGCTGCTGATCGAAGGCGCGCTGATGGCTGCCGACGTGGCCCCGGGCCTTCAGCGCCACGGCAGCATTCCGCCGAGCCGCTGGCTGGGCTTCGACCGCGAGGCCTGGAACACCCTGATGGCCGATGCGCGCACCCGCGAGCAGGCCGGGCGCGCCGCGCTCAAGCAGGTCATCCACGGCAGCGACATCGACCCGCATGCGATCCGCGCGGCCAAGGAAAACGCGGAGACCGCCGGTGTCGCCGAGGCGATCTGGTTCGGCGTGCGCGACGTGGCCGACGTGCAGGTTCCGCCGCAGGAAACCGGCTGCGTGGTGTGCAACCCGCCGTATGACGAACGCCTGGCCGCCGATGCGGTGCTGTACCGCCGCCTGGGCGACGCGCTCAAGCGCGCCGTGCCGCAGTGGCGGGCCAGCCTGCTGTGCGGCAGCGCCGAACTTGCGTTCGCCACCGGGCTGCGCGCCAACAAGAAGTACCAGCTGTTCAACGGCGCCATCGAGTGCGCGTTGATCGTGTGCGATCCCATCGCCGTACCGCAGCGCGAGAACGCGGGCCAGCCGCGCGAGCTCAGCGAAGGCGCGCAGATGGTGGCCAACCGGCTGCGCAAGAACATCCGCAGGTTCAAGACCTGGAAGGCGCGCGAGCAGGTCACCTGCTACCGCGTGTATGACGCCGACCTGCCCGAGTACGCCGCCGCGATCGACGTGTACGAAGAAGACGGTGGCGCTGGCCGCACCTTCCTGCACGTGCAGGAATACGCCGCGCCGGCCACCATCCCGGACGTGGACGTGCGCCGCCGCCGCAACGAGCTGCTCTCGGCCGCGCGCGAGGTATTCCAGGTGCCGGCCGAGCAGGTGGCGCTGAAGTCGCGCGAGCGCGGCAAGGGCGGCAGCAAGTATGGCCGCTTCGAACAGCGCGGCGAATTCGTGCTGGTGCGCGAAAACGATGCGCTGCTGCGCGTGAACCTGTTCGATTACCTGGACACCGGCCTGTTCCTGGACCACCGCCCGCTGCGCTGGCACATGGCCAAGGAAGCGCAGGGCAAGCGCTTCCTCAACCTGTTCTGCTACACCGGCGTGGCCAGCGTGCAGGCAGCGGTGGCCGGTGCGGCCTCCACCACCAGCGTGGATCTGTCCGGTACCTACCTGCAGTGGTGCGCCGACAACCTGGCCCTTAACGGCAAGGGCGGCAGCCAGCACCAGCTGATCCAGGCCGATGCACTGGCCTGGCTGGAAGCCGAGCGGCATCGGTTCGATGTGATCTTCTGCGATCCGCCGACCTTCTCCAACTCCGCCCGCGCCGAGGATTTCGACGTGCAGCGCGAGCATGTGCGGCTGCTGCGTGCGGCCGTGGCGCGGTTGAGCCCGGAAGGCGTGCTGTACTTCTCGAACAACTTCCGCCGCTTCAAGCTGGACGAGGAAGCGATCAAGGAATTCGCCGAGTGCCGCGAGATCTCGGCCGACACCATCGGCGACGATTTCGAGCGCAACCCGCGCATCCACCGCGCGTGGGAGTTGAGGCGTTACGGGGCGTGATGTAGAGCCGACTGTCAGTCGGTTTGCACTTGAGTTCCCGTTGCCACCGGAAGAGCAGCCGACTGACAGTCGGCTCTACAGCGCGGCGGCGCCCAGGCCCAGCACCGGCAACGCCCAGGCCAGCGGTGCAATCCAGCGCGGTCGCCACGGATACAGGCCGAAGGCGATCAGCAGGCCGCTGACCGTCATCGCGCCCAGCCACAGCACCGGGCCGGCGGCCCAGCCGTGGTCGGCCACGCAGATGCCGAACGCGGTCGCCAGCAATGCCCAACCCAGCCAACGCCACAGCCGCATGCGCGCGGGGCCGGCGTGCGCCTTGCCATGCAGGTCGAGCTGGTGCTTTTCCATCGCCAGCGACAGGGCGGTGAACGCAGAAAAGTTCAATGTGAGCGCCAGCAGCATCATGCGCTGGCCTCGGCGGCATTCGCGGTGGCGGCAAGTGCTGCGGCCTGGCGCCGCTTCTTCTCGGCCGCGCTCAGCGCAGGCTGCCAACGCTGCATGCGCAGGCCGCAGTACGCCAGCATCGCGCCGAAGGCGAGCATCACCAGGTCGAACCCGGCCAGCGCCCAGTCGCCGGTGCGCAGGGTTACGCCCAGATGTGCATCGGTGGTGAGCACATTGATCACCGGGATCAGGGCGAACAAGGCCGCGCCCAGGTACAGCTGCCAGGCCCACATCAACCGCTTGGGCCAGACGAAGGCCGCCAGCAGGGCGGCGGCCCAGGCATAGAAGAACACGCTGGCTTCTGCGTCGGCGCGTTCCGCCATTTCCAGCGGCAGCAACCGGTTACCCCAGAAGTACGCGGCAAACGCGATCGGCAGGCCGGCCACGGCGCCGATGTTGAGCGCATCCACCAGCCGCAGGCCGAAGCCGATCCTGCCGGCCTTGGCGTGCTTGGGGCGCTCCTTGACCGCCCACAGCACTACGCCGCTGGCCACCATCAGGCAACCTACCAGGCCGGACAGGAAGAACAGGGCGCGCAGGCCCCAGTCCGCGAAGCGGGCCAGGTGCAGGCCGTACATCACGCCACGGGTGTGGGTGGCGCCGCCGGGCACCGGGCTGGTCTCGATCAGCGCGCCGCTGACCGCGTGGTAGCGCAGCGATGGTGTGTCGATCGACAGCCGCTTGCCGTCGCGCTGGTAGATGTCGATGACCGCATTGGCCGCGCCGGGGTGGAACACGGTGAAGCCGCTGACCTGCGCGCCCTTCCATTCGGCACGCGCGCTGTCGAGCAGCTGCTGGATCGGCAGCGGCGCCGCGCTGCCTTCGGCGGCGTCGGCCGGATCGGCCAGGCGCGCAAAGGCCTCGCTGAAGAACGCGTCCTCATCCTTGGGATAAGCCACGCTTACGCCCTGCGGCAGGTACATGAACATCAGCGTGACCAAGCCGGTGTAGGTGATCATCGCATGGTAGGGCAGGGCCATCACCGCGCTGACGTTGTGGAAGTCCAGCCACGAACGCAGGCCCTTCTCCGGCCGGAAGGTGAAGAAGTCCTTGAAGATCTTCTTGTGGGTGATCACCCCGGTAATAATCGCCACCAGCATGAACATCGCGCAGAAACCCACCAGGTAGCGCGCCCACAGCACCGGGATATAGTGCAGGTCGAAATGCAGGCGGTAGAAGAAATCGCCGCCCCGGGTTTCGCGCGCGGCCACTTCCTCGCCGCTGGCCGGGTCCACCGTGGCATCGCCGAAGCGGCCACCGCCGCGGCGGCGCTTTTCACCTTCGGCCGGTGGCTTCACCATCGATTCGGGGTTGCGCCAGAACATGCGCATGGCCGGGTTGCGCGGATCGGGCAGGGTCACGTTCCAGCTTTCGGCCTGCGGCGCCTTGTGCTGCAGGAAGGTCAGCGCGCGCTCGGCGGCGACCTCGGTGGAGACGCTGCTGCGCGGCAGCTCCGGGCGCATCCAGCGGCTGATTTCTTCGCGGTAGTAGCTGGCGGTGCCGGCCATGAAGATGAGCAGCAGCAGCCAGCCCACCAGCAGCCCGGTCCAGGTGTGCAGCCAGGCCATGGACTGGCGGAATCCATTCTTCATGCACGTGCTCCCAGTGCGAGGGTGCCCAGCCAGAACAACGCGGTGGGCGCGGCGATGCCGATCCAGGCGCGCAGTGCGGTCCGGGTGGCGAATGCCCACAGCGCGGCGCAGGCGCACAGCACGATCGCCACCAGCATGCCGGTCAGCACCGCTTGCGCGCGGGCGATGGGCAGGGCCACGGCGAAGAACATCGCGCAGGTGGCGGCCAGCGCGTAGCCGCCGAAGATCGCGGCCAACGAACGCGACAGCACTCCCAGCCAGGGGCGGTCGAAGAAACCGCCGAAGCGGTTGAACCAGCTGGCATCAGGCGTGCTGTCCACGGGAACCTGCAATGTCGGGTCGAACAACGAACGTCACCGGCCGGGGCCGGTGACAGGGGGAGGGTGGCCATCCGTGGCCAAGCCGCCGCACAGGGCGGGGGTATCCCTGGAGAACGGTCTTGCCTCTGTCGCGCACCGCAACGCCACCATCGGCGGCGCGCAGGACGGCATCGAGCAAGCATCCAGTGCGCTAATGATAGTCATTATCATTCGCTTCGGCAAGATTGACAGGCGCTTCGCGCCACCCGTTCTTCGCGCGGCGGCTGCAATACTGGCCGCATGACCGACGCAGACCTGCACGCTCTCGACGCCTTGCCCGATCCCGCCGGGCGCGACCCTGACAGGCTGGCAGCCGATGAGGACTGGTGGTCCCAGGTAGCGGCGCTGTACGACCTCACCGACGAGGTGGTCATGCTCGACAACGGCTACTGGGGCGCGATGGCGCGGCCCGTGTTGCAGTCGTATCAGCGCGCCACCGCACGCGTGAACCGTGAGAATGCCTGGTTCGGGCGGCGGCAGTTCCCGGCGTTGTTGGAACACGCGCGTGCAACGCTGGCCGAAGCGCTCGGCGTGGGCCCGGATGAGATCGCGCTGACCCGGGGCGCGACGGAAGCGATGCAGGTACTGATTGCCGGCTATCGGCACCTGTCTCCGGGCGATACCGTGCTGTATGCGGACACCGACCACGAAAGCGCGATCGCTGCCGTGCAGTGGCTGCGCGAACGCAGGGGCGTGGACGTACAGCGCATCGTGCTGCCGGAGCCGTTCGACCATGACGGCATCGTGGACACCTACCGCCAGGCGCTGGCGCGCTACCCGCGCACCCGCCTGCTGCTGCTCACCCAGGTAGGCCATCGCAATGGCATGCTGCTGCCGGTGGCGGAGATCAGCGCACTGGCCCGCGCTTCCGGCGCGGACGTGGTGCTGGATGCGGCCCATGGCGTCGGCCAGGTCGACACGCCGCTGCACGCGCTGGGCGCGGATTTCGTCGGCATCAACCTGCACAAGTGGATCGGCGCACCGGTCGGCATGGGTGCGCTCTACGTGCGTCGCGGACGCGTTCAGGACCTGGATCCCTGCATGGGCGAGGCCGACACCGGCGATATCGACAGCCGCGTCCACACCGGCACGGTCAACTTCGCGGCGGTCATGGCCTTGCCGGCCGCGGTATCGCTGCACCAGCGGATCGGCGTGGCAAACAAGCGCGCGCGCCTGCTGCGCCTGCGCAACCAGTGGCTGGATGCGCTGCGCCACGACGCCCGGATCCAGCTGCTGGCGTCACCGGATCCGCGTCTGTCCAGCGCCATCGCCGCCTTCCGCCTGCGCGGGCAGGTCAGCCTGGAGGCCAACGCCGCCACGGCCGAGCAAATGCTGCAACAGTCCGGTGTGTTCGTGGTGGCCCGCGAGGGATTGGCGTCCGGCGCCTGCGTACGCGTGACACCGGGCATCTTTACCGCCCCCTCGCAGATACAGTCGTTGATCGACGCCGTGCGCGCAGTTGCTGGTTAGGCAGGATTTCCTGCCGCTAGATGTTCAGCGCGAGCTGCAGGCCTTGGCGATGTCGGCGTCGATCCGCTCCGGTGCGGGGCGTCCGAACATCTCGCTGATCTCGCGTCGGGAACGCAGTTCTTCGCATTGCTCCGGATTGGCCGCGCCGTCGATCACGGTGCCGCGCACCGGGGGCTCTCCACGGCCAGCGTCAGCCTGCATGCGGCGGCGGGCCTGGTGCAGGTCGCGCTGGGCACGGGTGCGCTCTTCCCACGTGAGGTTGGGGTCTTTGACAATCGGGCGGGTCACGCCGGTGTCCTGCTCGGGTGGGCAGGGTACCGTCTGGTAGATGGTCTGGCCGCCGTTCGCGCACTTGTACACGCGCCCGGCGTGGGCATTGCAGGCCAGCGCGCACAGCGCCAGCGTCATGATCGTCCTTCGCATGGTTCCCCCCGTGGGCCACTCCAGCCCTGAATGCGCGGCAGAATACGCGAACCACGTCTCAAAAACACCCGGGCAATCTGTCAACCGGGCCTGCCACAAACACAGGTAGAGCCACGCCCTGCGTGGCTGCGCAGGGCAGGCGCTACCAACGCATCCAAACGGTCAGGGCATGCAGCAACAGCCCTATCAACCCACCCACCAAGGTGCCGTTGAACCGGATGAACTGCAGGTCGCGTCCCACGCTCAGCTCCAACTGCTCCACCAGGTGCCGCTCGTCCCAGCCCTTCACGGTCTGCGCGATATGGCTGGTCACGCCTTCGCGCAGCCGGCTGGTCAGGCGCTCGGCGCCATCCATGAGGTGCTGGTTGAGCGCCTCGCGCAGTGATGGGTCCTCCTGCAGCGCCTGGCCGATCTTGCCCAGGCTGCGCTGCAGGTGGCCGGCCAGCGCAGACGATTCGCTGGACAGATCGGCGCGCAGGCTGGCATGGATGCGCGCCCACAGGCCCTGGACGTACTCCTGCACCGCCGGGTGGTCGATCACCTGCTGCTTGAGCTGGTCGACCTTTTCCGCCAGTGCCGGGTCGTGGCGCAGGCGCTGGATGTAGTCGCCCAGCCACGCCTCGTAATCCTTGCGCAACGGGTGTTCCGGCTCGGCCAGGATCTGCTGCAGTTCGGCCAGCACCGCGTGCGCCATGCGCTCGGCCAGGCTGTCGCCGATTTCATCAATGGGTTTGACCCAGTTCACCGTGCTGGCGAGCTTCGGCCATTCGCGCTGGATGTAGCGCACGATCAGTTCAGATGCGCGCTGCCGCACGGCGTCGTTGTCCATCCACTGGCTGATCCGGGTCAGCCCTTCGTCCAGCACCCGCTGGTGGCGGTTGTCGGCGGTGAGCAGGCCCAGCAGCTCGCCGGCAGTGGCCGCCGCGTTCCACTGCCGCAGCTGCTCGACCACGAACGCCTGGATGCTGCGGCGAACGGCGGTTTCGTCCAGGAAATCCAGCGCCTGCAGGGCCCAGCCCCGCGCCATGTCGGCCAGCAGCCGCGACCGTGCGGGATCAGCCAGCCAGCTGCCGAGCCGGCTGGCGGGGTCGAATACCTGCAGCCGGGCCAGCAGTGCCTGCGGTTCCAGGAACTGGTCGCGCACGAACACCGCCAGGCTGTCGGCAATGCGCTCCTTGCTGCGCGGGATGATCGCCGTGTGCGGGATCGGCAGGCCCAGTGGGTGGCGGAACAGCGCCACCACTGCGAACCAGTCGGCCAGCGCGCCGACCGCAGCGGCTTCGCAGAACGCGGACACCCACGCCCAGATACCGCGTTCACCGTTGAGATGGCTGATGACGAAGCCGGCCAGCATGGCCAGCAGCATCGCCAGGGCAATGGCTTTGAGTCGGCGTAGCTGGGCGCGGCGGGGGTCGACCGAGGGCGTGCTGTTCATGCCGCAAGTGTATCGACCCGGATGCGAACGCCGCCTCGACAAGCATTCTGGAGGGCCGGCCAACGGCCGGCGCTACCATGGCACTCCCACATCGCTCGACGGTAGCGCCGGCCGTTGGCCGGCAGAACGGTTACGCCACGTCGCCGACCTGTCGGCGAAGCGCCGCCAACTGGGCACGCAGCGCATCGTTTTCGAGGGTGAGCGCGATCACACGCTGGCGCAGCTCGGCCGGGCCTTCGCCCAGCGAGGCCAGTGCCTCGGCAATCTCGGCCTCACGGCTCGGATCGACCTCCAGCTCGCCATCGGCGCTGTGCAGCACCTCCTGCACCGGCTTGCGCGGCTTGCGCTTGGCCTCGCGCACGCGCTTGGCGGCCTGTTTCAGCTCGTCCCTGCCGGCGGCCGCGGCCGCGCGCTGTTCCTCTTCCGGCAGCGCCGCTACGGCCGCCGCAGCGCTGATCGAGATCACCCCGCTCTTGACCGCTTCCACCAGTTCCGGCGCGGCCTGCTTGTGGATGCGTTCGATCATCGTCACCTGGCTGCTGCTCAGCCGGGCTTCGCGCGCCATGTCGGCGCGGCTTACCTTCGGCGCCGGCGCCCACGGCGGGCTGTCCTCATCGCCTTCGGGCGTGGCATCGGCGATCTCGCCGTCGCTTTCGCGCTGCAGCTGGGCCTGGTCCGCGCGGTGGCGCTCGGCCAGGATGTCCCGCTTGCGCAGGGCCAGCACGCCGCGCTGGAAATCGGACACGCTGCGCCGACCCAGGTGCTGTTCGATCATCCACAGGTGCACGTCATCCATCGACTGGAAGCGGGTGTTCTGCACTGTCTGGAACGGCAGGCCGTGCTTCTGGCAGATGCCGTAGCGGTTGTGCCCATCCACCAATACATCGTTCCACAGCACCAGCGCGTCGCGGCAGCCTTCGGCCAGGATGCTGCGCTCCAGCGCCTCGTGTTCGTCGGCGGTGAGCGGATCGATGTAGGCCTTGAGTTCTTCTTTGACGACGATGTCCATGCAATCCGGTTGGCGAGCAGCTGTTGACCGCCCATTGTACCGGTCGCCGGCATCACGCCGTGGCGCGGATCATCTCGCCCAGCACGTCCACGATCCGGTCGATCTGCGCCCGGTCGATGATCAGCGGCGGCGACAGCGCGATCACGTCGCCGGTACAGCGCACCAGCAGCGCCCCGTCGCGGAAGCAGCGCTCGAACACCTCAAAGCCCCGGCTGCCAGGCGCGCCCTTGCGCGGCGCCAGCTCGACCGCACCGATCAGCCCGAAATTGCGGATGTCCACCACGTTCGGCAGCCCGCGCAGGCTGTGCAGGCGGGTCTGCCAGTATTCGCCCAGCTCGATGGCACGATCAAACAGGCCTTCGGCGGCGTACGTGTCCAGCGCCGCCAGCGCAGCAGCGCAGGCCAGCGGGTGGCCGGAATAGGTATAGCCGTGGAACAGCTCAATGGCCCCCGGCGGGCCCTGCATGTACGCGGCGTGGATGGCATCGGACACCATCACCGCGCCCATCGGCACCGCGCCGTTGGTCAGCCCCTTGGCCATCGTCAGCAGGTCCGGGGTCACCCCGAAGCGCTGCGCGGCAAAGGCGTTGCCGACCCGGCCGAAACCGGTGATGACCTCGTCGAACACCAGCAGGATGCCGTGCTGGTCGCAGATTTCGCGCAGGCGCTGCAGGTAGCCCGGCGCCGGCAGGATCACCCCGGCTGAACCGGCAATGGGCTCGACGAATACCGCCGCGATGGTGGAGGCATCATGCAGCGCGATCAGCCGTTCCAGGTCCTCTGCCAGTTCGGCGCCGTGGCGGGGCAACCCGGGGGTGAAGGCGTTGCGTGACAGGTCCAGGGTGTGGCGAAGGAAATCGCTGCCCGCCAGCAGCGGGCCGAAGCCTTTGCGGTTGTTGGGCAGGCCCCCGATCGACAGCCCACCGAAACCGACCCCGTGGTAGGCCTTCTCGCGCCCGATGAAACGGGTGCGCTGGCCTTCGCCGCGCAGCCGGTGGTAGCCGAGCACGATCTTCATCGCCGTATCCACCGCCTCGGAACCGGAGTTGGTGAAGAAGGCATGGTTCAGCGGTCCGGGGGCGAGCGCGGCCAGTCTCTGCGCCAGCACGAATGGCAGCGGCGTGCCCATCTGGAAAGGCGGGGCGAAATCCAGCGTAGCCGCCTGCTGCTGGATGGCCTGCACGATCCGCGGCCGCGCGTGCCCGGCGTTGCAGCACCACAGCCCGGCGGCGCCATCAAGGATCGGGCGGTCGTCCACGTCGTGGTAGTACATGCCTTCGGCACGCACCAGCAGGCGCGGTGCGGCCTTGAACTGGCGGTTGGCGGTGAACGGCATCCACCAGGCGTCGAGGGAGGTGGGGGCGTGTTGGGGCAGCGGGGATGGCGGTGTTCCGGTGGGGGGCATGGTGCTGGATCCGCTGGGTTGGATGGTGTGGACTGTACTTGCGGATGCGTTGCTTTGTTGTGGACCGCTTGGCCCGGCCAACGGCCGGAGCTACCGCTGGTTTCGTTCGCACAGCGTGATCCGGCCAACGGCCGGGGCTACCGCTGGTTTCGTTGTTTCGCGTGCAACCATCGCGACGGTGGGCGGCGGTCACGTGGCAGAATCGGGCAGCTGATCTTCCCGCACGTGAACGATGTCGACTCCTGCCGCTGCCAACGCCGCCAATTCGCCCCGCCGCATCCTGCTGGCCAGCCTGATCGGCACCACCATCGAGTTCTTCGACTTCTACATTTACGCCACGGCGGCGGTGCTGGTGTTCCCGCACCTGTTCTTTCCCGACAGCAGTGAGGGTGCCGCGCTGCTGCAGTCGCTGGCGACCTTCGCGGTGGCGTTCATCGCCCGCCCGGTCGGCTCGGCGGTATTCGGCCATTACGGTGACCGGATCGGGCGCAAGGCCACGCTGGTGGCTGCGCTGCTGACCATGGGCGTGTCGACCGTGGCGATCGGCCTGCTGCCCACGCACGCCAGCATCGGCATCCTGGCGCCGGCGCTGCTGGCACTGTGCCGGTTCGGCCAGGGCCTGGGCCTGGGCGGCGAGTGGGGTGGGGCGGTACTGCTGGCCACGGAAAACGCCCCACCGGGCAAGCGGGCCTGGTACGGCATGTTCCCGCAGCTGGGCGCGCCACTCGGGTTCCTGCTTTCGGCCGGCATCTTCCTGCTGCTGGGCCGCGCGATGAGCGATGCGGACTTCCTGCAGTGGGGCTGGCGCGTGCCGTTCCTGGCCAGCTCACTGCTGGTGGCGGTAGGCCTGTGGGTGCGCCTGAACATCCATGAGACCCCGCAGTTCCAGGCCGCACTGGACCGCAACGAACGCGTGCGCCTGCCGATGTGGACGGTGCTGCGCCACCACCCGCGCACCCTGGTGCTGGGCACGCTGGGGGCGTTCGCGACCTTCGTGCTGTTCTACCTGATGACGGTGTTCACCCTCGGCTATGGCACTACCGTGCTGCACTACAGCCGCGAGCAGTTCCTGCTGCTGCAGATGGTGGGCATCCTGTTCTTCGCCGCCGGTATTCCGCTGTCGGCGATGTACGGCGACCGCTGGGGCACCCGGCGCACGATGATCGTGGCCAGCGGCCTGATCCTCGGCTTCGGTGTGTTGTTCGCGCCGTTGTTCCAGGCCGGCAGTCCGTGGCTGGTGGTCGGGTTCCTTGCGCTTGGCCTGTTCCTGATGGGCCTGACCTACGGGCCCTGCGGCACGTTCCTGGCCGAAATCTACCCGGTCCAGGTGCGCTATACCGGCGCCTCGCTGTCGTTCAACCTGGCCGGCATCCTCGGCGCGGCGCCGGCACCGTACGTGGCGACCTGGCTGGCAGGCCGTTTCGGTCTGGTCGCGGTGGGCTACTACCTGTGCCTGACTGCGGTGATCACCATCCTGGCACTGCTGGCCATGGGCCGGCCAACCCGGCTCAGCGGAAAATCCGCTTGAGCGTGCGCCCCAGCCAGCTGCCCTGCTGGTGGTCGCGGGCGAACTGGTTCAGGTGCTGCTTGACCGATTCGGCGTAGGCCTTGTCATCGCCCCGGATGTGGTTGAACAGCCAGCGCGACAGCATCGTGCGCAGTTCGTCGGTGATGTCCTCGCCGGCCTGGAAACGCAGCCGGTACTCGGACACGCGCTTGCCGAAGATCTCGTGCACGCGCTTGTGCGCGGCGCAGAACGGGTAGCCGGCTTCTTCCATCAGCTCTTCCTCGAACGCGAAGTGCGACATGGTGTAGTCCACCAGTTCGTCGATCACCTCGGCCACGGCCACCTTGTGCAGGCTGGTCTGTGCCACGTGCAGGTGGTTGAGCATCTCCACGATCCGCATGTGCTGGTGGTCGATGACGTCGATGCCGATGTTCAGGTCGTCCTGCCAGACCAGAAGTGCCATGCTGCGTTCCCTGTGATGTTCGCTGGGAACGACTCTAGGCAGGGCGGGGCGGACCTGCGTTGATCTGGATCAAGGCGCCAGCGCGGGTTCCCGGGCGGCGGTCGCCTCGCGCGTGCTGCACACGCGGTTGCGCCCGCCGGCCTTGGCCAGATACAGCTGGCGGTCGGCTTCGGAAATCAGCCGGTGCAGCGAATCGTGCTGCGGGCGGATGCAGCACAAGCCGATGCTGACCGTCATCCGCAGCGTGGTGTGACCAAGATCCACTTCCAGCGCGGCGATACGCTGGCGCAGGATCTCGAAGTAGCCGATGGCTTCGTCTTCCTCCAGCCCCGGTACCAGCAGGCAGAACTCTTCGCCACCGAAGCGCGCGATCAGGTCCTGGTCGCGTGCGTGGTCGGCGACGGCCGCGGCCACCGCCCGCAATGCGTCGTCGCCGGCTTCATGGCCATGGGTGTCGTTGATGTGCTTGAAGTGATCGATATCGATCATCGCCACCGCCACCTGCTCACCCTGCACCTGCAGCTTCGGCAGTTGGCGCGTGCTCTGTTCCAGGAAGCAGCGGCGGTTGGGCAGACCGGTGAGGAAATCGCGGGTGGCCAGGTCCTGCAGCGTACCGATCAGCTCCAGCTGGTCAACGTTCTGCGAGACGCGGCAGAAGAACTCCTCGCGCGAGAAGGGCTTGCGCAGGAAGTCATTGGCGCCGTTCTTCAGGAAGCGCGGAATCAACGAGGGATCGGTGTTGCCGGAAATGCCGATCACCGCCACCTTGTCACGCGAACGCAGGGTACGCAGTCGGCGGGTGAATTCCACACCCTCCATGCCGGGCATTTCCTGGTCGACCACCGCCAGCCGGATCGCCGGGTGGGCCTCGATCGCCTTCAGGCCCTCGGCGCCGTCGGCAGCCTCGTAGACGTCGTGGCCATACATGCGCAGCAGCGAGGCGGCGTACATCCGCGCGGACATCGAGTCGTCCACCACCAGCGCGGCGATGCGACGGTTGCGGTCCAGGCGCTGCACCAGCCACACCAGGTAGTCGATGCTGCCGGGGGTGTTCTTGAGCACGTAATCGATGATCTGCTGCTGCAGCACGCGCTTGCGGAGGTCCTCGTCATACACCCCGCTGACCACCACCGTACGCAGCCCGCGCGACAGGAAGTACTCCACCACCTTGTCGCGGTCGCCATCGGCCAGCACCAGCCCGGTCAGCACCAGGAACCAGCCCTGTTCCTCATCCAGCAGGCGCCCGGCCTCGGCCAGCGAGGTCGCCACCGACACCGGCAGCTCCAGCCGCTGCTCGATGGCTTCCTTGAGCATGCTGGTGAACGTGCGCGAGTTTTCCACCAGCAGGATCCGCTGGGGGAGGTCATCACCGGGGTCGCTGGGGAAGGCGCCCTGAAACAGTGCCGGCATGTTGCGTACGCTCGAATCCGAGAGGGTCGGAAGGTGTATCGGCGTCTTCACGCAGGACTTTAGGCCCAATCTCCCGATCTGTGACCGAAATGCATGGATCCGCGGCCCCAACGTCCGGATCCCGGACCTCCCGGACCGTAGTGCCACGCCCTGCGTGACAGCCCTCCCGACTCCGGCCGACCAACCCGTAGGAAGAATCAATCGCTACCCGACTGGAATGAGAGCTGATGCACGTACGGGCGTGCTTCCGCCGCTTACGATTCCTCTGTGCTCGAAACTCTGGTCCGCAACGCATGGACAACCTCTACAAGGACGTGACCCCGCTACTCACGTTCCTGCTGCCGGGGTTCCTTTCCGCATCGATCTTCTATGGGTTCACGTCTCATCCCAAACCCAGTCAGTTCGAAAGGACTGTGGAAGCATTGGTCTTCACGTTTGTCGTCCATGCAGCAACCGGGATGGTTCAGGTCCTGCTGGAAGCAGTTGGCCGGATGTTCACCGTCGGAGATTGGACATCGGCAAGTCATCTCAGCTGCTCGGTGTTGATGGCGACAGTCTTGGGCGCGCTGATGGCCGCAGCTGTCAACAGAGACACGTTTCATTCCTGGCTGAGAGGAAAGGGGTTGACCTCGCGCACCTCACATTCGAGCGAGTGGTACTGCGTACTGGGATCGAATCCCACAGACATTGTGCTGCACCTTATCGACGGCAGGCGCCTGATTGGTTGGCCAAAGGAGTGGCCTCTGAATCCATCCAATGGCCAGTTCTATATTCAGGATCCCGCATGGATCGACGACGATGGAAACACAGTAGAGCTGCGTGATCTGGATGGCATAATCATTCACGCGACCGATGTCAGGTGGGTCGAAGTGATGCTTGGTAAAGGAGTCGAACATGGCATTTCTACGTAAAGGATCCAACCCGCCTCTGCCGGCCTCCCGGCGAAAGCGGACCGAGGATGCAGATCCGGCGGCTCGCAGCACCCAACGAAAAGTTCCGCCGAACCCACCGCCGGCCCCCAAGCGCCCCTGAGTTGAGCGCTGCGCATCAACGCGTAACGTTCAACCCAACACATCCCGCAGTTTGTACCAGGACATGGCGGCCACCAGCAGCGGCGTGCGCAGCAGCTTTCCACCGGGGAAGCGCCCATGCGGAATTCGCTCGAACACACCCAATCGTTCGTTCTGTCCGGCAATGGCTGCGGCAATCACTGCGCCGGCCAATCCCGTCGCGGCGACGCCATGGCCGGAGAAACCCTGCGCGAAGTACACGTTGGGTGTGAGACGGCCCCAATGCGGGGCGCGGTTGCGGGTGATGTCCACGTAGCCGCCCCAGACCTGCTCCATGCCCACGTCGGCCAGTTGCGGGAACACCTGGTGCATGCGTCTGGTCATTACCCCGCGCAGATTCGGCGGCGGCAGCGCCGAGTAGCTGGCGCGGCCACCGAACAGCAATCGGTGGTCGGTACTGAGCTTGAAGTAATCCAGCGCCCAGCTGACGTCGGCCACGGCCATGTCATTGCGGATCAGCGCCCGGGCCCGTTCCTCGCCCAGCGGGGCGCTGGCGCCGATATAGGTACCCACGGGCATGATCCGGCTCTCCAGCTCCGGTGCGATGCCCTGCAGCCACGCGTTGCCGGCGATGACCACCTGATTGGCGGTGACGGTGCCGTAGGCGGTACGCAGCTGCGGGCGGTCCCCGCGCACCAGTTCCAGGGCAGGGCTGGCCTCATGGATCACCACGCCCAAGCCCTCGGCCGCGCGGGCAAGCCCCAGCGCATAGGCGAGCGGATGCAGATGGCCGCTGGCCGCATCGAACATCGCGCTGCGATAGCGCGGGCTGTCGAGCTGGCTGCGCAGCTGCTGCCGGTCCCACCACTGCAGCGGGTAGTCGTAGCGCTCCACCAGGGTGTCCATGCCTGCACGCAGCGCACGCTCCTGCCGCGCGTTGATTGGCACGCTGGCATGGCCATCGCGCCAGTCGCACTGGATCGCGTAGTGGCTCAGGCGATTGCGGAGCAGGGCCATGCCCTCGCGAGAGAAGTCGAACAGGCGGCGCGCATCGGCATTGCCGACCAGCCGTTCCAACGTATCCACCTCGCAGCCGTAGCCGACAATGGCCTGGCCGCCATTACGGCCCGAGGCACCCCAGCCGACCCGGTGCGCCTCGAGCACGGTCACCCGGTAGCCGCGTTCGGCCAACGAGAGCGCGGCCGACAGGCCGGTGTAGCCAGCGCCCAGTACGCACACGTCGGTGGCATGGTCGCCCCGCAGCGGCGCGCGCAGTGGCGCGTCGGGCACGCTGTCGGCATACCAGCTGGGTGCGTGCGCCTGTCCGGCCAGGCTCATTGGGGGCTCGCTCATGCGCACAGCATGCCAGCAACCCGTGTCGAGGGCAGGTGCGCCCGCTGTGACGGCGGCTGCCGACGGAGGTACAGTGGCACTATCACAGTACGTTCCAGCCCTTCGGCGAAGCTTGTCGTCGTTACTCCAGCACAGCAGACCGGTCATGACCACCCGAACGCGTTCGCGCAAAGCCCCGTCTCCATCGCGCAAGGCCGCCGCTCCGTCGCGGAAGGCCCCAGCGCGCAAGGCCGCCGCCAAACCGGCCGCTGAAGAGAGTGTGCTGCTGCGCTGGCTCAAGGATCGCCACATTACCGAAGTGGAATGCCTGGTGCCGGACATCACCGGCAACGCGCGCGGCAAGATCATCCCGGCCGACAAGTTCTCGCATGACTACGGCACCCGGCTGCCCGAGGGCATCTTCGCCACCACCGTCACCGGCGAATTTCCGGACGATTACTACGAACTGACCTCGCCGTCGGACTCGGACATGATCCTGCGCCCGGACCCGGACACCGTGCGCATGGTGCCGTGGGCCACCGACCCCACCGCGCAGGTCATCCACGACTGCTACACCAAGCACGGCGAGCCGCATGAGCTGGCGCCGCGCAACGTGCTGCGCCGGGTGCTCGATGCCTATGCCGAACTGGGCCTGCGCCCGGTGGTGGCGCCGGAGCTGGAATTCTTCCTGGTGCAGAAGAACACCGACCCGGACTTTCCGCTGCTGCCGCCCGCCGGCCGCTCGGGCCGCCCGGAAACGGCGCGGCAGTCGTACTCGATCGATGCCGTCAACGAATTCGATCCGATCCTCGACCTGATGTACGACTACTGCGACGCGATGAAGCTGGACGTGGACACGCTCATCCACGAATCCGGCGCAGCGCAGCTGGAGGTCAACTTCACCCACGCCAACGCGATGGACCTGGCCGACCAGGTGTTCCTGTTCAAGCGCACCATGCGCGAATCAGCCATGCGCCATGGGGTGTACGCCACCTTCCTGGCCAAGCCGATGGAAACCGAGCCGGGCAGTGCAATGCACATCCACCAGAGCCTGGTGCGGGTCAGCGACGGCCACAACGTGTTCAGTGGGGACAACGGCGGGGAGGAGTTCAGCCCGCTGTTCGGCCACTACCTGGCCGGCCTGCAGAAGTACGTGCCGGCAGCGATGGCCTTCTTTGCCCCGAACGTGAATTCCTACCGGCGGCTGGTATTCGGCGAGGTCTCCCCCAGCAACGTGCACTGGGGCTTCGACAACCGCACCTGCGGGCTGCGGGTGCCGATGGACACCCCGGAAAACATGCGCGTGGAAAGCCGTTTTGCCGGTTCCGACGCCAATCCCTACCTGGCGATCGCCGCCACCCTGGCCGCCGGCCTGCTGGGCATCCGCGAGCAGGGCTCGCCGACCGCGCCGATCAGTGGCAGCGCCAAGGAGCTGGGCTACGACCTGCCGCGCTCGCTGGGCGAGGCGCTGGACGGCCTGGAGCGCTGCCCCGAGCTGCGCGAGATGCTCGGCGAGCGGTTCTGCCGGGCGTATGTGTCGGTCAAGCGCAAGGAGTACGAGACCTTCTTCCGGGTGATCAGCTCCTGGGAGCGGGAGTTCCTGCTGCTGAATGTGTAAGCGGCCCAGCCGCCCGATCAGGCATGGCCGTGAGCGCCATGTGCTGGGAAAATACCCGGCTGCCCGTTAGGCTGGCACCGTCATGCCGGTCCGGCCGGTTCCCCCGCCTTGCACCTGACCTGTGGAGAGTCCGATGAAGCTGCGAATCCTCACCCTCGGCATTGCCGTTTCGATGCTCAGCGCCTGTGGCGGCGCCAAGCAGGAAGACAGCAAGGTGCTGAACGTCTACAACTACAGCGATTACATCGCCGAAGACACCATCCCGAACTTCGAAAAAGCCACCGGCACCAAGGTGACCTACGACGTGTTCGACAGCGACGAGATGGTCGAGACCAAGCTGCTCGCCGGTGGCAGCGGCTATGACGTGGTGGTGCCGACGCTGAACTTCTTCGGCCGCCAGATCCAGGCCGGTGTGTTCCTGCCGCTGGACAAGAGCAAGATCCCGAACCTGGCCAATCTCGACCCGGAGATGATGAAGCGCATCGCGCAGCAGGATCCGGACAACAAGTACGGCGTGCCCTACATGATCGGCACCACCGGCATCGGCTACAACGTGGAGATGCTCAAGGAGCGTTTCGGCGGCAGCACCGAAATCGCCAACAGCTGGGACCTGATCTTCAAGCCGGAAAACATCGCCAAGATGAAGGACTGCGGGATCACGATCCTGGATACCCCGGCCGACATGATTCCGATCGCGCTGCATTACCTGGGCGAAGACCCGCACAGTCATGACCCGGCGGTGATCCAGAAGGCGGCCGACCTGCTCAAGACCATCCGCCCGTACGTGCAGAACTTCCATTCCTCGCAGTATGTGGGCTCGCTGGCCAACGGCGGCACCTGCCTGGTGGTGGGCTGGTCGGGCGACATCATCCAGGCCCGCGACCGCGCCGCCGAAGCGGCCAACGGCGTGACCGTAGCCTATTCGATCCCGAAGGAAGGCGCGCCGCAGTGGTTCGACATGCTCGCCATTCCGAAGGATGCCAAGCACCCGGAAGCGGCCTACGCCTTCATCAACTACCTGCTGGACCCGAAGGTCGCCGCGGCCAACACCAACTTCATCCACTACGCCAACCCGGTGAGCGCGGCCACGCCGCTGGTGGACGAAGCGATCCGCAACGACCCGACCATCTACCCGCCGGCCGACGTGGCCGCGAAGATGTTCACCTACTCGATCAATCCGCCGGATGTGGACAAGCTGTACACCCGGTTGTGGACAGAGGTGAAGACGGGTCGCTGAGGCGAGACTTTTCCGTCGAAAGACCCTAGGGCCGCCGGTTCGCACCGGCGGCCCTTTTTTCATCAGTTCTGGGAATCGAGATTGTCCGCGAAGTACTCGTAGCCGTAGGCGTGATCGGACGCCACGTCTCTTGCGGTTCTCGCGAGATATCTCGCTTCGGAGGGAAGGGCAAATGCGGCCTCATAGTCTTGAGTGCCCTTGCCAAGGAAGTCGTTGAAATGTGAAACCTCGTGGTAGATCGTGCGCGCCTTGGATCCCAATTCGATCCCCGGTCCAACGGGGAGCTCGAAGAAGCGTGGGCAATAGTTGATTACGTGCGCCGAGTCCGGATCTACCCAAGCAATCACCTTTTCGGCGGAAGGACCCTCGCAGTCGCACGACGCTGGGGATAGCAGCCCATACCGGTCTGCGGTCGCACCGAGGACCTTTCGAATCCGCGAGTTGATTGTGCTGGAGACGTTTGGATCCCCGTGAAGACCAAACCATGTGGTGTAGC